>NZ_JBIISY010000279.1:0-7299 GCF_044340795.1 Tardiphaga sp. | reverse complement strand
CGTCGACCGCCATCCGGGTTAGCACGAAGCCGACGCCCCAGATCACAGCGACGGCGACCGCCAGGAAGATGTCGAAGGGTTTCATGACGACAATGCGCGGAAGTTACATCCCCTCCGCGCCGCGGGTGATGGCGGCGACGCCGGTACGCGAGATTTCGACCAGGCCGAGCGGGCGCATCAGGTCGATGAAGGAATTGATCTTCGACGACGAACCGGTGATCTCGAACACGAAGCTTTCGATGGACGCATCGATCACGCGGGCGCGAAACGCCTCGGCGAGACGCAGGGCCTCGACGCGGTGTTCGCCGGTGCCGCGCAGCTTGACCATGGCGAGCTCGCGCTCGATGGAACGGCCGGTCAGCGTCATGTCCACCACGCGATGCACCGGGATCATGCGATCGAGCTGATGCTTGATCTGGGTGATGACCATCGGCGTGCCGGTGGTGACGATGGTGATGCGCGAGAGATGCTTCTGCGCTTCGGTCTCCGACACCGTGAGACTCTCGATGTTGTAACCGCGGCCGGAGAACAGGCCGATGACGCGCGCGAGCACGCCGGGCTCGTTGGCAACCAGCACCGAAAGCGTGTGCGTCTCGTTGGGATCGTGACGCTCTTCGATGAAATAGGCGGAGGCAGGCTGTTCCATTGTCGTTTCCTGTCGAAGTCCTGGTCGGCTTGCGCCGGAAATCTCTATGATTGCCTCACACTCCGATTGTCATTCCCGCGAATGCGGGGATCCAGTAAACGCAGGCAGCGGTGATAGACCACGCCGTAGGTGTCTACTGGATCGCCCGGTCAAGCCGGGCGATGACAGTGGAGTGCGGGCTTGCTCCTAATTGATCACACCAGCGCCTTGCCGCCGGCGAAGGCTGCGGCGGTGGCTTCGTCATTGGCCTCGAGCGGCAGCAGCATTTCGTTATGCGCCTTGCCCGACGGGATCATCGGGAAGCAGTTCTCCAGATTGGCCACGCGGCAATCGAACAGCACCGGCCTCTTCACCTTGATCATGTCCATGATCGCGCCGTCGAGATCGCCCGGCTTCGAGCATTGCAGGCCGACACCGCCATAGGCCTCGGCGAGCTTCACGAAGTCAGGCAATGCTTCCGAATAGGAATGCGACAGGCGGTTGCCATGCAGCAGCTGCTGCCACTGGCGCACCATGCCCATATACTGGTTGTTGAGGATGAAGATCTTGATCGGCAGCTCATACTGAACCGCGGTCGAGAATTCCTGCATGGTCATCTGCACCGAGGCATCGCCGGCGATGTCGATGACCAGCGCATCGGGATGCGCGACCTGCACACCCATCGCTGCCGGCAGGCCGTAGCCCATGGTGCCGAGACCGCCGGAGGTCATCCAGCGATGCGGCTCCTCGAAGCCGTAGAACTGCGCGGCCCACATCTGGTGCTGACCGACCTCGGTGGTGATGTAGGTGTCGCGGCCACGCGTCAGTTCGAACAGGCGCTGGATCGCATGCTGCGGCATGATCACGTCGCTGTTCTTCTTGAAGGCCAGCGAATTGCGCGCGCGCCAGGTGGCGATGCTCTGCCACCACGCCTTGGTGTCCGGCTTCTTCGCCTCGGCCTTGAAGACCTGCAGGATGTCGCCGAGCACATTGGCGCAATCGCCGATGATCGGCACGTCGACGCGGATGTTCTTGTTGATCGAGGACGGATCGATGTCGATATGGATCTTCTTCGAATTCGGCGAGAACGCATCGGTGCGGCCGGTGATGCGATCGTCGAAACGCGCGCCGACGCACAGCATGACGTCACAATCATGCATAGCCATGTTGGCTTCGTAAGTGCCGTGCATGCCGAGCATGCCGAGCCATGCCGGGCCGGAAGCCGGATAGGCGCCGAGGCCCATCAGCGTGGAGGTGATCGGGAAGCCGGTGACCTCGACCAGCTCGCGCAGCAGTTTTGTCGCCGCCGGGCCGGAATTGATGACGCCGCCGCCCGAATAGATGACGGGCTTCTTGGCGTTCGCCAGCAGCGAGACCGCCTTGCGGATGGCATGCGCGTCGCCCTTCAGGCGCGGCGAATAGGACACGTGGACATCCGACTTGCGCGGCGGATGATAGGTGCCGGTGGCGAACTGCACATCCTTCGGCACGTCGACGACGACCGGGCCCGGGCGGCCGGTGGTAGCGACATAGAAGGCCTCATGCAGCACCTTGGCGAGATCGTTGACGTCGCGGACCAGCCAGTTGTGCTTGGTGCAGGGCCGCGTGATGCCGACGGTGTCGCATTCCTGGAACGCATCATTGCCGATCAGATGGGTCGGGACCTGGCCGGTGATGCAGACCAGCGGGATCGAATCCATCAGTGCGTCGGCCAGCGGCGTCACCATGTTGGTGGCGCCGGGACCCGAGGTCACCAGCACGACGCCCGGCAGGCCGGTGGAACGGGCATAGCCTTCGGCCGCATGGCCGGCGCCCTGCTCGTGGCGGACCAGGATGTGCTGGACCTCCTCCTGCTGGAAGATCTCGTCATAGATCGGCAGCACGGCGCCGCCGGGATAACCGAACAGATGCTTCACGCCGTGATCCGCGAGCGCACGCACGATCATGGCAGCGCCGGTCATCTGGTTGGGATCGTGGGGCTTTGCGTCACTCATGGTCGGCTCCGATGCGCGCTTCGCGCTTGTGGTCGATGAGGTCTGATTGGTTCGTTGTGGTGTCGTTCAGGCAATAAAAAAGGGCCCCGTTCAGGACCCTGTGCGCACCGCTCGGATCGTGGGTAGCCGTCAGCTACCCCCGGCGATGCGCCAGGGTACCACGATAATAAGGAGGTTTGAAACTTTATTGCGCATGACTTGGTCGTTTGAGTTCGAAACTTGCGCGGACCATAGCGGGCAAAAACGGGAAGTCAAGGCATGCCGGCCGGATCAAGCGGATGTCGAAGGCTAGCCGGGACGGTGGCGTTCGGCGAGAGGAAAATTGGTTGGGCTGATATGCGATTAGCCAGACGCCCACTCTGCACCTCATGGTGAGGAGGCGCGAAGCGCCGTCTCGAACCATGAGATGGCCGGGGGTCCGCGCTTGTGGCTATCCTTCGACACGCGCGCAAGTGCGCGCTCCTCAGGATGAGGTGGGAGGTTGTAGCACCGCCATCGCCTCCTCCGGCGTCATCCAAGCAAATTCCGGCAATTGGTGCCGGAACCACGTGAATTGCCGCTTGGCGTAATGGCGCGTATCAGCCTGCCCGATGGCGCAGGCCTCCTCGCGCGACATCTCTCCGCGCAGATACCTGATCAGCGCCGGCACGCCATGGGCCTTCATTGCCGGCAACAGTGGATCGAGCCCGCGCGCTGCGAGAGCTTCGACCTCATCGAGCGCCCCTTCGTCCAGCATGCGCACGAAGCGCGCATCGATGCGGGCGTAGAGTTCGTCGCGATCGGGGGCGAGGAAGACGGCGGTGGTACCACCCGGCGGCAATAGCGGCGGCAGCGCGTCACTGTGCCAGTCGGTGAGCGCGCGGCCAGTGGCCTCGATCACTTCCAGCGCCCGCGCGATGCGGGTGCGGTCGCGCAGATTGAGCTTGGCGGCGGAGATCGGATCGCGCACCGCCAGCTCTGCATGCAGCGCTTCGGGGCCGTTGCGTTCGAGCCGCGCGCGCACATCGTCACGCACTGCATCGGGGACCGGCGGTACGGCGGAGAGGCCGCGGGTCAGCGCCTTGAAATACAGGCCGGAGCCGCCGATGAAGATCGGCAGCTTGCCCCGCCCTCGCACCTCGGCAAGTACCTCGCGCGCCGCTTCCACCCATGCGCCGGCGGAGAAATTCACCGCGGCATCCACGGTGCCATAGAGGCGGTGCGGAGCCAGCGCCTCCTCTTCCGGCGTCGGTCGGGCGGTGAGCACGCGGAGGTCGCGATAGACCTGCATGCTGTCGGTATTGATGACCACGCCGTCCCGTCCGCGCGCCACCGCCAGCGCCAGCGCCGACTTGCCGCTCGCGGTCGGCCCTGCGATAAGCAGCGCTCTATTATCCGGCCTGGAACTCACGTCATGTCTCTCGTCGCTACCCTGATCTGCAACCCCGCCGATCCCGCTCTCGATAGCACGGTGCTCGACGGCCTGCGTGCGCTTCTGCCGGGCGATACCGAACTGCACTGGCTGAGCGACGGCGTTGCTGCCGATATCCTGTTTACCAGCGACAAGACCAGCGCCACCGACCAGATCATCTTCGCCGACCGCCTGCGCGCCGCGCGGGGCGACATGCCGATCGATGTGGTGGTGCAGCCTCAGGCCAATCGACGCAAGAAGCTTTTTCTCGCCGACATGGATTCCACCATGATCGGCCAGGAATGCATCGACGAACTCGCCGACTTCGCCGGCCTCAAGGCCCATGTGGCCGCCATCACCGAGCGCGCCATGCGTGGCGAGATCGAATTCGAGCCGGCGCTGCGCGAGCGCGTGGCGCTGCTGAAGGACCTGCCCGTCACGGTGGTGGACGAGACGCTGGCCGAGCGCATCACACTGACGCCAGGTGGTCGCGAACTGGTGCAGACCATGCGTGCGCATGGCGCCTATACCTGCCTCGTCTCCGGCGGCTTCACGCTGTTCACGGCGAAGGTGGCGGAGCTGGTCGGTTTCCAGGAGAACCGCGCCAACGAGCTGCATGTGAAGGACGGCAAGCTGACCGGCACGGTGGCCGAGCCGATCCTCGGCAAGGCGGCGAAGCTGGCCACGCTGGTGGAGCTGCGGGAGGCCGCGGGTCTCGACAATCTCGATACGCTGGCCGTGGGCGACGGCGCCAATGATCTGGCGATGATCGGGGATGCGGGACTAGGCGTCGCGTTTCACGCGAAGCCCGCGGTGGCTGCGGCGGCGCATGGGCGGATCGATTTCGGCGATCTCAGCGCGTTGTTGTATGCGCAGGGATATAAGCGAAGTGAGTTTGTAAGCTAGCGCCGAAGCCAATGGTCTCCCTCCCCGGAGCGCAGCGAATGGGGAGGGTCCGCCGTTAGGCGGGGGTGGGGTCTATCTCCACGGTAGGACGTCACGTGGGGATAGACCCCACCCGTCTCGAACGCTTCGCGTTCGATCCACCCTCCCCGCTGCGCGGCTTCGCCGCTTGGGGGAGGGAGAAGAGCGCGCTACTGCACGCTCAGCGCCACGAAGCGCAGCTCGCCCTCGCCATTCGAGACCAGCAACAACACTGACTTCTTGCCGTCTTTCTTCACGGCATCGATGCGCTTGCTGACATCGGCGGCGTTGGTCACGGCTTCCTGCGCGACCTCGACGATGACGTCGCCGGCCGAGAGGCGCTTGTCGGCGGCGTCGGAGCCCTTGTCTACGCCGGTGACGACCACGCCCTTCACGCTGTCCTTGATCTTGTATTTGCTGCGCAGCTCTTTGCTGAGGCCTGTCAGATCGAGGCCGAGCGCCTTCTGCGTCGCCGGCTTCTCGGCTTCCGGCGCGGCCTTCAGCGAGGCCTGCACGGGCTTGTCATCCTCGAGGCGGCCAAGCGTGACCTTCTTGGTCTCCTCCTTGCCCTTGCGGATGATCAGCACGTCCACGGCCTTGCCGACCGGGCTCGCTGCCACGGCGCGCGAGAGATCCTTCGGCTCCTTGACGTCCTTGCCGTCGAACTTGACGACGACGTCGCCCGGCTCAAGGCCGGCCGGCTTGGCCGGGCCCTTGTCGTCGATGCCCGCGATCAATGCGCCGCGGGCGGGCTTGATGTTGAGGCTTTCGGCGATCTCGTCGGTGACCGGCTGGATGCGCACGCCAAGCCAGCCGCGGCGCACTTCCTTGTATTCCCGCAGCTGATCGATCACGCCGGCCACCGTCTTCGACGGCACGGCAAAGCCGAGGCCGATGGAGCCGCCGGTGGGCGAGATGATCAGCGTGTTGACGCCCACCACTTCGCCTTCGAGGTTGAAAAGCGGACCGCCTGAATTGCCGCGATTGATCGAGGCGTCGGTCTGGATGTAGCTGTCATAGGGACCGTTATTGATGTCGCGGTTCCGCGCCGAGACGATGCCCGCGGTGACGCTGCCGCCGAGCGAGAACGGATTGCCGATGGCGATCACCCATTCGCCGAGGCGCAGCTTGTCGCTGTCGCCGAACTTGACGGCGGTCACCGGCTTCACCGGCGTGAATTTCAGCAGGGCAAGATCGGTCTTCTTGTCGACGCCGACCAGCTCGGCCTTGATCTTGGTCCCGTCATTCATGATGACGTTGATCTCGTCGGCGCCGTCGATGACGTGATTGTTGGTCACCGCGAAACCGGCCGTATCAATGATGAAGCCGGAGCCGAGCGAGTTGGTCTTGCGCGGCTGCGCGCCGCCGCCCTTGTCGTTGCCGCCGCGGCCGCCGCGGTTCTTGAAGAACTCCTCGAAGAACTCCTCGAATTGCGAGCCCGGCGGCAGTTGCGGCATCGCACCCCGATTGCCGCCCTCGCCGCTGTTCTTGGCTTCCACCGTCGAGGTCGTTGAGATGTTGACCACCGAATCGATCACCTTCTCGGCGACATCGGCGATGCCATCGGGACCACGTGCAGTGGCAGGCACGACGGACGCACTGACCAGGGCGCCGACCGCGATGGCGGCCATCAGCGGACGCAGGCCGAAATTACGCATGCGGCGCGGTGACGAGAGAGCGGGAGTCGCGATGGACATAGGGGTAACGTCTCCTGACGAGAGTCGGCGATTTGCGTGCAGAGTGCGCCCGAACCACGCGATTGCGCAAGCTCGGCAGAACCGGCGACAGCGGTCGCGGAGCCTGTATTTGAACGTCAGATTGCGGCGGAATACAGATGAGCCCGAGGCGATCATCTTGATCGCGCTACGTTTTTGGGCACGCTGTCGTTAGCGGCGGATGAACCAGATCAGCAGCAGGCCACCGATCGCGGAGATGATGCCGGCGAGCCGAAACACGCTGTCCGGCGACGCCAGCGCGCTTTTCATGGCGCGGCGCATCCAGCCGGGAAATCCAAGGAACAGGATACCCTCGAACACGAGCAGGATCCCCAAGCCGATGAGGAAGTCGGTCAGCGCTATGGACCCCACCGGTATCAACTCCCGAACTTTCGCACCCTGACGTTTCTTGGCGCAGTCTTTTGAAAAGCAAATGAGGCGCATCGTGTGACGATGCGCCTCATCCTTAGATCAGACTTGCCGCGAACGCAAAACGGATAGGCCGTCTGCGCCGCGCGGCCCGTGGTTATGGTGTCGCCGTAGCCGGCTTGCCGGTCGGATTGGCGAAGTAGCGGAAGAACTCCGAATCCGGCCGCAGCAGGTAGCGGGTGTCGCCCTGCTTCAGGCCGTTCTCGTAGGCCGTCATCGAAC
>NZ_JBIISY010000278.1:0-7302 GCF_044340795.1 Tardiphaga sp. | reverse complement strand
AGACCGCCGGTCCAAATCGGTTCGACGACGCGTTTTCGCAGTTCGGCGGCAAGCCGATCAAGGCATCGGATTATCCGGCCGACAAGAAGAAAGAGGCCGGCGAGACCAATCCGTTCGACCGTGCGGTGGCTCAAATTGAGAAGCGCACCGCAGTTCTCAACGCCGAAACTGCATCAATCGACCTCGGTGCAGCGGCACAGCAGCGTGCGCGTGTCCAAACCGAACTGGAGACGGCGGCGAAGAAGGCGAACGAAGACGCGGGACTGAAAAACACGGCGGTCACCGAGGCGCAGCGCGCAAAGATCACCGCGCTGGCCGACGCTTACTTAAAAGCTGCAGAAGCAGCGGAGAAGGCGAATTCGCCGCTGGCGTCATTCTCGCGGCAAGCGCGCGACACCGACCGGACCATGCAGGAATTCGCGGTCGAGGGACTGAGGTCTTTCGAAGATGCGTTCGCCGGTTTTGTCACCGGTGCGACAAGCGCGCAGGACGCATTTAAGCGAATGGCCGATGCGATCATCGCAGATCTAGCGCGTATCGCAATTCGGCAAGCCATTACAGGTCCGATCGCTGGGGCCTTGAGTGGTGCGACGGGCGGCGGAGGTGGTGGGCTCTTGAGTAATATCTTTGGCGGCGCGCGCGCTTCTGGCGGTCCTGTTGAGGCCGGAAAAGCCTATCTCGTTGGTGAAAAACGCCCCGAACTGTTTGTCCCTAATCGAAGCGGGATGATCATCCCGAAAGTCGGAGCCGGCGGAGCGGGTGGCGGTCAGACGTTCGCCCCCGTTTATCAGATCAACGCAGCCGGCGCTGATAGCGGGACTGTCGCGCGGATTGAATCGGTGCTGGCCGCCCATGCGCGCGCAATTCAGGGGCAGGGCAGGGCATTGACTAGCGCTCAGCGCTACGAAGGCACGGGCGTCAGCTAGATGGCGGTGTATCCTGAATTTCCGCGCGGGTTGCTGCGCGAACAAAGCCATTCATGGAATATCGTCGGTAACACCATGAGCGCTGGACAGGCGGGCGATGGGTTCTCGCCCGTAGTGCGGAGCGACGGCGGAGGCTTGTGGTCGTGTGTCATGAGCGCCGTATCCCTCAGTGGGATTAAGGGCGCCAAACTCAGGCACAAGGATCGTATCAAGCAAAGCACGCTCCTGTGGCGCGCCGTTCGGCAGATCTGCAACGGCGGGATTGGTAGGATCGTGGTCCCGCGCAACGACGCGTTATTTCGGCCGCTTCCGGAAGGTGCGTCTGCATATGGCGCCATTCCCCATTCAGACGGCGCGCTATTTAGCGACCAAACGGGGTACTACCAGTCTGTTATCGATGTCGTCACTTACGGCAATGCTACGTTGCGGTCGACCACTCTATACCTGCACTTGACCCGCTGTGGCGATTTGCTGGGTGGGGAAAGTTTCTCCATCAATCACCCCATATGGGGCTGGAGAATGTACGAGATCGCAACAGTCGAGCCGGTTGACGAATTCAATGTCGCGGTGACCTTCAATCCTCCGCTGCGAGAGGCTGTGCCCGCTGGAACGAAGGTCGAATTCGACCGTCCGCGCTGCTTGATGCAATTGAAGGCCCCGAATTCTATGGATCTTACGGTTCTGCCGTGGACGTTCAATTCTGCCAATGCTGAGTTCATCGAGGCTCGCTGGTGAAACTGAACAAGGTTGAAAGGACGATGCTGTCGTCAGGGCGCCAGAACCTCGGCTTGTTCTGGCGCCTTGAGACGGACGGAGACCCGGTCCTTATCTGGCTCGGCTTCGGCGATATTAGGCCCGGCGTCAACGTTCTGGATCAGACGGGAAAGACTTATCGCGGTTTCGGCGAAATCGCTTCGCTGCCGGCCGTGAGGCAGATGATCAACGGCGCGGCCGAGCGCGTCGAATTCACGCTCAGCGGTGTAGAAGGTGATGTCCTGGCCATCGCGGCGGCGCACGACGCTCAGAGCGTAAAGGGGAAACGCGTCGCGGTCGGATTTGCAGTCATGAATGCTGCTTGGCAGCTGGTCGGGCCAGTGCGATGGGTCCGGTTTTACACCGCCGACTTCCTTTCCCTTCATCAGCCGCCTTCCGAAGACCCGTCTGCGCCGATCGTGCGCACGATCACGCTTTCTTGCGGGAGCCTAATGACTGGTCGGCGAAGGCCGGCGTACTCATACTTCACAGATCAAGATCAGCAGCGCCGTTTCCCGGGCGACCTCTTTTGCAACCGGACCCCGCGCTACGCGCAAGGGTTCGAAAAGACTTGGCCGAGGTACAGCTGATGACACTGGCTCAATATCTTGCCTCGGTCAGTAATGTACGATGGAAGGTGCGAGACAGCGACTGCGGCGTCTTCATGGCTGACTGGATACGTGAGCTGACAGGCCGTGATCCGATCGCCGACATTCGCGGCACGTACAAGAACGAACGGCAGATGCTGCGCATTATCCGGGCTGAGGGGGGCTTTGAGGCGTCCTGCGCTGTCCGTCTGGCGGCGGTCGGAATGCGCGAGACTGACGCGCCCAAGGACGGCGATGTTGTTAACGTCATGGCGCCTTATGCGAAGCGGCGCGGCAAGGTGCAGTCACGGGCGACGGGCGGCTTGTTCGTTGGAGGACTGCAGGCCGTTATGACCTCCGACATGGGGCTTGTGATTGCGCCGCTACCGCTTTTGAAGGCGTGGACGTTCTGATGGCTGAGGCAATTGGAGCCTTTATTGTTTCGTCATTGGCCGCGGAAGCTGCGGTCGCGTCGGTCGCGTCGGCGTTTTCGGTATCGGTCGCGGCAGTCAATACGGCCGTCGGCACCGCGGCCATCCTTGGTGCAACCATTGGCCTGCAATACGCGATGGCGCCAAAGCCGCCAGCGCCGGAGAACGGTGCTGCGCCGATAAAGCAGGCAGTGCCTTCGCGCATCCGGGGTTACGGGCGCAATCGGCTCGCTGGCGCATATATGTTCTTCGAGGAAATCAATCGAAATTCGTATGACGTGATCGCCTTCCATTCCGGCCGCATCGATAAGGTAATCGGCGTTTATTTTCACGACGACCTTGTGACGTTGTCTTCGGTCGGCCCAGATGGGCCGGGAACGGCGGGCGTGTATGCATTCGTCGAAGACACGTTTGGCGACAGCAGATACGGCGGGCATCAAATTGCGCTCGAGATACGGGTCGGCAACGCGTTCCAGGGCGCGCCGTGGTTTCACGGTTTCGAGGTCGGTGGAATCTGGAGCAGCGCGCATCATGGCAATGGTGTCGCCTGGCTCGCATTGAAGTGCAACACTCCGGAAGACCCGCAGACTACACAAAGACCTATCCGCACGGGCTTCCTGTGCCCTCAGTTGTCGCTGATTGCTCTCGGGTATGGGATCCGCGTGACCCGTCACAAAGCAGGACGGACGAGACAACGTGGAAGATATCGTACAATCCGGTGCTTCAGCTCATTGACTATCTGACCCGTGTTGACGGTGGCATGGGGCACGATTACAGCATCGTCATCGCTCCGCGCATCGCTGAGTGGATGGTCGAAGCTGACATCTGCGATGCGATTGTTGATCGGGCTGACGGCGGCCAAGAGGCCCGCTATGCAAGTCATGGTTGGTATCAATACGGAAACAATCCGGAAGACGTTATCAATGGCATCTTGTCGACGTGCGACGGGTGGATGTGCGAGGACGTCGACGGCACGATAGCGCTGAAAGTCGGGCTGTATCGCGCTCCAACGGGTGATGCGATCTCCAGCAGTAACATCCTTGGCTTCGCGAACATTCAGTTCGGGCAAGCAGATGAGAGCGCGGTCAACCAGCTAGATATGACGTTCACTGATCCCAATCAGGGATATGTGACCGTTCAGCCATCGCCGTATCGAGACGAAGAAGCGATCTCTGCTTTAGGCGTTGAGCGCGCAAAGCCGCTGGATCTGAAATGGGTGCAGAGTAACGGGCAGGCGAGCCGTCTTGCGCAGCGCGCAATGCTTCGCGCAAACCCGGACATCACCTGCACCATCATCACCGATCTGACCGCGCTCGATTGGGTCGGCGAGCGGTGGGTACCACTCAAGTATCCCTTCATCGCAGGTCTCGAGAATTGCGTGATGGAAAACCAGGGCTCCGAGTTGGATCTCGGAGCAGGGCGCATCACATTCAACTTCAATCTCGTCGTTCCAACGAAGGTCGAAGACTACAACCCCGGCGTTGACGAGAAACCAGCACCTCCGGTGCCGCCGCCGTCGCCTGGGGCGGGGGGGTCTGGTCTCGACTTCGGCAACCAATTCAATAGCGGCTACCTCGTGCTTCTTGAGGATATTTGATGGCAACGATTGATGTGAAGGACGCTGCCGGCAACCCGGTGGCGATAGAGAAGCCGTTGGTCCCGGGCCGCGCTGCCGCCGTGAACTCGCGGCCGATTGCGCTGTCCACGGAAGACAAGGCGGCGCTCGATGCGGTGAGTGCTTCACTGGTTGCGATCGGTTTGTCCACTGATGGCATCGAAGCGCTGCTCTCCGCAGCGACTCCGGCCGGTGCTAATCTGATTGGCCGCGCTGTTGTCGATGCCAGTGCTGCGACAGGTGGCATCACATCGACGTCTCGCATTTTGTCGGCTGCGGCATCGACCAACGGCACAAGCGCAAAGGCATCGGCAGGACGCCTCTATGCGATCCAGGGATACAATGCGTCCTCATTCGTCCGATATCTCAAGCTCTACAACAAGGCATCGGCGCCGACGGTTGGGACGGATACGCCGATCAAGACGCTGGCTCTTCCGCCTGGTGTCGGCTTCGCATTCGATTGGCCGGTCGGATACTATTTCGGGACTGGAATCGCGTATGGGCTGACGACAGGCGCGGCAGACAACGACACTGGCGCGCTCGCCGCGGCTGATGTCGTCGGTCTGAACTTGGACTACGCCTGATGAGCGGCTTTTCCGGGCGCCTCGACCGTACGCAAACGCTGTTCTGGGAAAACAGCAATATCGCCAACCCCGCATCGACTAATCACGTTGCGACATCGTCGTTCGCGATACCTGCAGGGCTTCTTGCGCGTGATGGTGACGAACTCGTTCTTGAGACCGATTTCATTTTCAGCGGCGCTGGAAGCACCAAGGGATATGGCGCCAACATCGGCCATAGTTCCTTCAGCGCTGGCGGGTTCTCGGGCGGTGTGTCGCTCTTCTCAAACGGAACGGCGACTTCTTCACAGAGTATGCGAGCAACGACAACGATAACGAGAACCGGGCCTACTGAGGCGCAGTACCGCACCTTCTGTGCATTTAGTGGAACGGCCGTTTCGAACGTTGCATATGCAACTTCAACTGTGAATTGGGCACTCGCGCAGAATATCGCAACCGAGGTATTCGATGTGACCGGGAATGGCGCTGCGATCACAATCAAACAAACGCGTCTGACCTTACGCCGCGCGCCGTAGCTAGGTGCTAGCGACGAGCGTCGATTTTCTGTCTCTCCCAGCTCAAGAGATCAACATGGGAAACATCAAGACTCTCGCTGACATCGCTTTTTCTGATTACGTGACGCCAGGTGTCCCGGCTTCTGGAGTGAAGTGGCCGCCTAAATCGGAAATTCGGAAGATATTCGACGCGATCGACCAGAGTAATGACGTCATCAGCTTTGCCGAGTATAGCCCCAAAGGCAATGACGTCGATTATGACGATGACGCCTTCGACAATTTCATGAATGCCGTGGAAGGTTCGGGCAGGCGGGGTTACATTCCGCCCGGATTGTATCGATTGGGGGAGTTGCCTGCGGTCAGGTCGGGTGGGCAGGTCCAGCTATTCGGTGCGGGACCGATCACGTCTATTCTTCGCCCTGCTTGGACAAGCGCCAGCACGAGCCGTGGCGCCGTGACGCTTCAAACTTCGTTCTGCGCGGGATCCATGTTGGGCGATTTTGGTGTAATCGCCCAGGCTGGTAGCAGCGGCGGATGCGCAATCTCGCTGCTTGGTCATGCCAGCGCTGGCGCTCCAGACAGATCCTACCTGCGAAATATGTGGCTGACCCGTTCGCCTGGTGCGAATCATTGGTCGGGCTACACTTTAAACCTAGACGGTTCGGCTCGAACTGGCTTCGGCCTGCGCGATTGCGATTTCGAAGGACTGTCGGTGTTCGGCGGTGCGGCCGGCGCGTGCCTCGCCAAAAGCTTGGTCGGCTCGAACATGGGTATCCACTGCTTCCAAGCAGGCGGCGTGTCTGGCCGCCTGTCGCTCGCTGGTGTTTCCGGTACGGTGACGCAGGGCGTCAATGTGCGTGCTGGCGCCCTCGCGGGCATTTCTCTGGATTGGGTGACCCACAGCATCATTGATGCTGGCGTTGTATTCGGAGACATAGAGCGCAGCGACAACAATCAGGGCGATATCGTCAGGTACGGTATCTGCACTGGCAACATCAACCTGAATGGCGGCTCGTTTCCAGCGAACGGCGATACCCAAGTCCAGTGGCTTGGCAATGGGCGAATTCAGCAAACCTTTATTGCGTCGCTAGGGACGAACTTCTCTGCCGTCAGTCTCCCGGTGCCGCTGAAGGCAAGGCCGCCTCAGTGCATCATCACGCCGCATTCATCTGGCGGCATGATCAGCCCGTTCTACGATTATTCGGGATCCAACGGTGATGTGGTCAACGTTGCAGCCAGTGTGGCCTGCAATGCTTCTATCACCGTCATTGGTGAGTTGGTCACGCCGTAGAGGTTCTAGATCGTCGGCGATTGAGCAGTCGTGTCGTGGGGCGGGCTTCGGAACATCTTGTACAGCCAAAACGCCGTTATCCAGGCAACGATAGATAGACCCCACCAAAGTCCGTTGTCATAAAAGACTACGCCCTCTAAGGGGATCTGAGACATGTGGTATGCTGTTGGCCCACCCATGATGAAGGCTGAAAGGACTACCGGATTTCGATCGGCAACAGGCCATAGGGTCAGAAAGAATCCAATCAGTACTCCGCCCAATGCTAACGCGAGAGCTGTTCCCGCCCATCCGGCGCGGGCGTACTCGTAGATATGGAAGGCGGCAGGCGCGGTGCCACGACCAGCGAATCCATCGTGCGGGTACATCCTCGCATAGATAAGTGTTGACGGCTGGCAAAGGTTAGGATTGCGCGTAAAAACGCTGTCGAACAGTGTGCCGCAACTCTTTGGGTTTCGTGAAAAATAATCCCAGTAAAAAGGGACCGGCATCGCCATGCGGTTGACTATCCCCATCGCTAATCGCGGTGAATAATCGAGGGCAGCACGAATGGTCTCGGCAGCTGTGTTAGAGCGAGATGGTGCTGACGATGTTGGGCGAGATACCGCTTCCACGTCTGTTGGAGCG
>NZ_JBIISY010000050.1:0-33351 GCF_044340795.1 Tardiphaga sp. | reverse complement strand
CCAAGGCCTCGATCTTGTTGGCTGCCTTGTCCACGCAGGTCACATGGTGGCCGAAATCGGCAAAACAGGCCCCTGAAACGAGGCCAACATAGCCGGTGCCGATCATCGCGATGCGCATGGAAACAACCTTGTCTGGAACGCCTGAAGTGGAGTGTGACGCCGCGGCGTCTTAGCAAAACCGGGCGACTGTCACACGACAATTCGGAACACTTGCGGGTCATTTCCATGGTGGGCAAGACGTGCTAGGGAGTGGGCAGAACGCATCTCTGCCCACTCATCGCCGTCTGGCTGCCGCAAGCCTGCCACAGGATCTGCCGCAAGAAAGCCGCAACAAATCCGATGAAGAACGATCAGATACTCGCCACCATCGCTGATTTCTGCCGCCAAGCCGGCATGGCGGAATCCACCTTCGGCCGCCGCGCGGTGAATGACGGCAAGCTGGTCGCGCGCCTGCGCGAGGGCAAGCGCATCACCATCGATACGCTGGAGCGGATCCAGGCCTTCATCGCCCAGTCGATGCCCGAAGGCGTGCCACCGCCGCCGGGACTTGAAGCGCCGATCGAGCGCCGCGATCCGCGCAGCAATTTTCGATTCTTCGAAAACCGGCAGAAATACCTGCTGTTCGTGCACACCTGCTCGGAAAAGCGGGTGATCGCCGACCGCGTGGCGCTGGAATTGGCCAACATCCATCCGCGGCCGCCGGCGCTGCGGGTGTTCGACGCCGGCGTCGGCGATGGCACCGTGCTGTCCCGCGTGATGCGCTCGATGCACGGGCGATTCCCGCATATGCCGTTCTATATCGCGGGCAAGGAACTCAGCCTCGAGGACGCCCGCCTGACCCTCGACAAGATCCCGGACCGCCTGTTCGAGCATCCGGCCACGGTCTTCGTCCTCACCAACATGCACTATGCCGAAGCGCCGTCCTTGACCCCCGCATCGCCTGCCGCGGCGGCTGCGATGATCTGGCACGAGGTTCCCCTGCGGGGCGGTTCTTCCGGCGAATTCGCTGACCAGATCGCTGGTCTTGGAGCTTTTCTAGAAGACAACTGGCGCGCCAGCATCAATCCCCGCTCGGGCATGCCGACCTATGAAAGGCCCGTGGCGCTTGTGGTTTATCGCGAGGACCACCGCTTCCTGCTCGACACCATCATCCCCCGGGCCGGCCGCACAGAGGCCAATTTCGACCTGATTATTGCCTCCCAGCCGTATCGCGCGAAGAGTTCCGTCCAGTTCCGCGCCCGCCGCATCATCGCACCGCTGGCCCGCGCACTCAGAGCCGGTGGGCGGTTGATCGGGATCCATTCGCATGGGCAGGACCCCGGCATGGAGATCGTCCAAGCCGTCTGGCCCAAAGAAAATCCTTTCGCCGTGTCGCGGCATGAGCTATTGCGGGCAGTGAAATACGAGCTGGGCTCCGCCGGCCGCGATCTGAACTTCAATGCCTATTCCGACCAGCGGTCGATCTTTCGCTACGCCATGGAGGCGCTGCCGAACGAGGTCACCGGATCGATCGGGACCTCGACGGCATTCGCAGCCTGGAACGCGGCGGTCTATGTGGCCCAAATCGAGGATGACCGTTTGACGGAAGTGACGCAGAGCGGCCGTTATCTGGATGCCACGAGAGAGGTTTTGCGCAAGCACAACGGTCTCTGGTTCTACGACGAATCCTACGTCATCTCGCGGCGTCGCGACTGACACACCAAAAAAGCCATTCTCAGCACATTCGCGAAATTGCCGACCCCGGCGCAACCTAGAGGATTAGTTGATGCGCGCGTCTTATCTCTTCACCAGTGAATCGGTTTCCGAAGGCCATCCCGACAAGATCTGCGACCGCATTTCGGATGAGATCGTCGATCTGTTCTTCCGCGAAGGCCCGAAGGCGGGCATCGATCCCTGGGACATTCGCGCCGCCTGCGAAACCCTCGCCACCACCAACAAGGTCGTGATCGCCGGCGAGACCCGTGGTCCCTCGACCGTGACCAATGATCACATCGAAGCCGTCGTCCGCGCCGCCATCAAGGATATCGGTTACGAGCAGGACGGCTTCCACTGGAAGAACGCCGACGTGCAGATCCTGCTGCATCCGCAGTCGGCCGATATTGCGCAGGGCGTCGATGCCAAGCAGCCGACCAATGCAGAAGAAGGCGCCGGCGACCAGGGCATCATGTTCGGCTATGCGTCGAACGAAACGCCGGAGCTGATGCCGGCCCCGATCTTCTACGCACACAAGATCCTGCGCCTGATCTCGGAAGCGCGTCATGCCGGCACCGAAAAGGTGCTCGGCCCCGACTCCAAGAGCCAGGTCACCGTGCAGTATGAAAACGGCAAGCCGGTCGGCGTGCGCGAAATCGTCGTTTCGCATCAGCATCTCGTCGAGGACATGACCTCGAACCAGGTGCGCGAGCGCGTCGAGCCCTATGTGCGCAAGGCGCTCCCGGAAGGCTGGATCACCGACAAGACGATCTGGCACATCAACCCGACCGGCAAGTTCTTCATCGGCGGTCCGGATGGCGACGCCGGTCTCACCGGTCGCAAGATCATCGTCGATACCTATGGTGGTGCGGCTCCGCATGGCGGCGGCGCCTTCTCGGGCAAGGATTCGACCAAGGTCGATCGCTCGGCTGCCTATGCTGCGCGTTATGTGGCGAAGAACATCGTCGCTGCCGGTCTTGCCGACAAGGCGACGCTGCAGCTCGCTTACGCCATCGGCGTGGCGCGTCCGCTGTCGATCTATGTGGACACCCACGGCACGGGCAAGGTTGCTGACGACAAGATCGAGGCGGCCGTCGCTGCGTCGATGGATCTGACCCCGCGCGGCATCCGCAAGCATCTCGACCTCAACAAGCCGATCTACGCCCGCACCGCCGCCTACGGCCATTTTGGTCGCACGCCCGATGCAGATGGTGGCTTCTCCTGGGAGAAGACCGATCTCGTCGATGCGCTGAAGCGCAACGTCTAAGACCCAAACACAACGACATGGCCGGGCTTAACCCGGCCATCCAGTTTTCTTTCGCAGGTCACGATAGATGTCCGGGTTATCTGGCGAAGCCGCGCTTCGCACTTTGCCCGGGCATGACGGCGAGAAGCATTCCCAGCGCTTCTATGGCGCTCTACAACAAGGACATTCCCATGACCAAAGCCCCCGTCGGCTTCACCGACTATATCGTCAAGGACATCTCGCTCGCCGATTACGGCCGCAAGGAGCTGTCGATTGCCGAGACCGAAATGCCGGGCCTGATCGCCACGCGTGAAGAGTTCGGCCCGAAGCAGCCGCTGAAGGGCGCGCGTATTGCCGGCTCGCTGCACATGACCATCCAGACCGGCGTGCTGATCGAGACGCTGAAAGCGCTCGGCGCCGACATCCGCTGGGTCTCGTGCAACATCTACTCCACCCAGGATCACGCCGCCGCCGCGATCGCCGCTGCCGGCATTCCGGTCTTCGCGGTGAAGGGCGAAACCCTCACGGAATACTGGGAATACACTGCAAAGCTGTTCGACTGGCACGGTGGTGGCCACCCGAACATGATCCTCGATGATGGCGGCGATGCCACCATGTATGTCCATCTCGGCTTGCGCGCCGAGAACGGTGACACCGCGTTCCTGGACAAGCCGGGCTCGGAAGAAGAGGAAGTGTTCTTCGCGCTGTTGAAGAAGCAGCTTAAGGAAAAGCCGAAGGGCTATTTCAAGGCGATCGCCGACTCGATCAAGGGCGTTTCGGAAGAGACCACCACGGGCGTGCATCGCCTGTACGACATGCAGAAGGCCGGCACGCTGCTGTGGCCCGCGATCAACGTCAACGACTCCGTGACCAAGTCGAAGTTCGACAACCTCTATGGTTGCCGTGAATCGCTGGTGGACGGCATCCGCCGCGGCACCGACGTCATGATGTCGGGCAAGGTCGCCATGGTTGCCGGCTTCGGCGATGTCGGCAAGGGCTCGGCCGCCTCGCTGCGTCAGGCCGGCTGCCGCGTGCTGGTGTCCGAAATCGATCCGATCTGCGCGCTGCAGGCGGCGATGGAAGGCTATGAAGTCGTGACCATGGAAGACGCGGCACCGCGCGCCGACATCTTCGTCACCGCGACCGGCAACAAGGACATCATCACCATCGAGCACATGCGTTCGATGAAGGATCGTGCCATCGTCTGCAACATCGGCCACTTCGACAACGAGATCCAGGTCGGTGCGCTGAAGAACCTGAAGTGGGACAATATCAAGCCGCAGGTCGACGAGATCACCTTCGCCGACGGCAAGCGCATGATCCTGCTGTCGGAAGGCCGTCTGGTGAATCTCGGCAACGCGACCGGCCATCCGTCCTTCGTGATGTCGGCGTCCTTCACCAACCAGACGCTGGCGCAGATCGAACTCTACGCCAACAACAAGGAAGGCAAGTACAAGAAGGAAGTGTACGTGCTGCCGAAGTCGCTCGACGAAAAGGTCGCGCGTCTGCATCTGGCGAAGATCGGCGTCAAGCTGAGCACGCTGAGCAACGAGCAGGCCGCCTATATCGGCGTGAAGCAGGAAGGCCCGTTCAAGGCCGAGCACTATCGCTACTAAGTTCTGCTTGCAGAGCTGAATGAGAAAAGCCCCGGAGCGATCCGGGGCTTTTTGTTCGCGAGGGGCCAAGCTACCCGATCACCAGTCATTCGCCGCAACGGCGGATGGCTTGTGGAAGCTGTATCCGAAGCCGGCTTTGACGGTCCAGTTGGATGTCTGGCTGTCCGGTTCGCGCGTTCCGTCCGGTGCCCATGGGGATGCACCATATCTAAAACCTAGAAAGTCGATGCCGGCATTGATGTGCCATTTATTGGTGAGGGCGTAATCGGCCGACAATCCGGCCATATAGATGGACGATGGGCCGAGATTGTAGGTCCACGGATTGATGGGGAAGCCACCATTGTAAGATGTCTTCATGGTCGGAGCTGAAGTCGTGCCGATCAAGCCCGAGGCTGACAGAACGAGGCGCTCGGTTGCCGCCCACTGAAGCAGCATGCCGCCACCGATATAGGTGTGCTCGTAGAGCTCATCATATCCGGATGGGCCGAACCGGTTGCTGAGGCTACGATCCCAGCCCCGGTAGCCCATTCCAAGATATGGGGTCACCATCCAGTCGGCTGCGATTTCAAACCCTTTGCCAAATCGAAGATCGAGAGCGCGGATGTCCGCGCCGCTGCGATCCGATCTCACCGGGCCGCCTGACGCTCCATATTGCGTTTGTCCATAGAGCCAGGTGAACGCGCCCATGAAGTATATATTGCTCACGGGGCCTGCCGGACCCATGGCGGACAGTCCGAACTGAAGACCCGGAAGCCAGCCGGCCTCACTGCTGAAGCGAGGGTCCGTTGATGTCGTCTCGTAATAGTCGACGCGCTGTCCGACGATGCTCAGGCCGACCTGCGTATTGGCGATGAGGATCGGATTCATCCAGGCACGGGCGTCCAGGGAGGTTTTGACCAGCATGTCAGCAGCGGAAACGCTGCCGCCCATCGTCGCCAATCCGGCAAAGCAAACTGCATAGTTCAACTTGGAGCCCACCGGACACCTCCTTGACTTGCGAATTTAATAAACCTTAAGTTGCATTAATGTGTAGCGTATGCCCGAGGGGCTGGCAATACATTGGGTGGTCATTTGAAGCCGTGGCGTGCATCGGCATGTCCGAATGGGAGGCTGATGCACGCTGATTGTTGCTATCTCGGCAGACTGAGACGCGACGATCAGGCCAGTATTTCGCGCACCATCGGGATAACCTTGGTCCCGTATAGCTCGATGCAGGTCATCAGCTTTTCGTGCGGCAGCGGACCGGCGCTGTATTTCATATCGAAGCGCGAGATGCCCAGCGTCTTCGCCGTCTTGGCGATCTTCTTAGCCACGGTCTCTGGCGAGCCCACATAGAGGGAGCCGTGATCGACTTCCTGATCGAATTCGTGTCGCTCCATTGGTGGCCAGCCGCGCTCCTTGCCGATGCGGTCGCGCATCTGCTTGTAATCGCCCCAGATATCCTCGCGCGCCTGCTCGTCGCTGGCGGCGACATAGCCGGGTGAATGCACGCCGATCGGCTTCACCGGTCGCTTAATTTCGGCATAAGCGCGGTGATAGAGATCGACATAGGGTTTGAAGCGCTCGGGATCGCCGCCGATGATGGCCAGCATCAACGGCATATCATAGCGCACTGCGCGCACGACTGATTGCGGACTGCCGCCGACGCCGATCCAGGTCGTCAGATTGCCAGTCTCGATCGGAGGATAGATGCGCTGATTGGTGAGAGGAGGGCGCGTGGTGCCGGTCCAGGTGATTTCCTCGCTATTCACCAGCTCTGCGAACAGGTCGAGTTTGTCCTCGAATAGCGTCTCGTACTGATCGAGTTTGAAGCCGAACAGCGGAAAGGATTCAGTGAACGAGCCGCGGCCGAGGATGACTTCAGCGCGTCCATTGGATGCAGCGTCGACCGTCGCAAAGCGCTGGAAGACGCGGATTGGATCGTCCGAGCTCAACACGGTGACGGCCGATCCCAGGCGGATGTGCTTGGTTCGCGCGGCGATGGCAGCGAGCACGACTTCCGGTGCGGATACGGCAAAGTCGGCGCGGTGATGTTCGCCGACGCCGAAGAAATCTACGCCGAGCCGGTCGGCGAGAACAGCCTCGTCGATGACGTTACGGATGACCTGTGCGTGCGACAGCATCTGGCCGTCAGCGCCGCGCGTGACGTCGCCGAACGTGTCTAGGCCGAGTTCGAGTGTCATGTGATTTATCCCGGGCTGAAAACGACAAAGGCCGCGCAGGATGCGCGGCCTTTGCTCGTCCAGCTTTGCTGGCGCTTACTTGGGTTCGCTGATCGCGAACTTCAAGGTACCGATTCCGTCTACCCCGCACTCGACCTTGTCGCCAGGCTGCAAGGCAGCGACGCCTGCAGGGGTACCGGTAAGGATGACGTCGCCGGCACCGAGCTCGACCTGCAGCGACAGCTTCGAGATGATCTCGGCGATATTCCAGATCATCTCCGAGAGGTCGCCCTTCTGGCGCTCGGTGCCGTTCACCGACAGCCAGATCTTGCCCTTGGAGGGATGCCCGGACTTCGCGGCCGGGATCAGCGCGCCTGTCGGGGCGGACATGTCGAACGACTTGCCGATTTCCCAAGGCTGCTCCTTCTTGCGCGAAATGGTCTGCAGGTCGCGGCGAGTGAGGTCGACACTCACGCCGTAGCCCCAGACATGATCGAGCGCCTGCTCGGGCGAGATGTTGAGGCCGCCGCTCTTCAGCGCTACCAGCAACTCGACCTCGTGCTGCATGTCCTTGGTCAACGTCGGATAGGGGATCACGCTGCCATCGGCCACCGCCATGTCGGCATGCTTGGCGAAGAAGAAGGGAGGGTTGCGCTCATCATTGCCGAGCTCGCGGATATGCTCGAGATAGTTGCGGCCGACGCACCAGACGCGGCGGACCGGGAATTTGGCGGCCTCGCCCTGAACGGCGAGTGCGGCCTGCGGCGGCGGAGTGATCACGTAGGAAGCGGTCATGAAGGATGTCTCAGACTGGTTGCAAGTGACGTTGATCCGCCGCGAGGCGGCCGGGGAAGTTCTTACGCCGTTGCGTCGAGCGGCGCCAGCGGGGAGGCTTCGCGATGCTGCAGGCGGAAAAAGGAGGCATAGCGGCCATCCCGGCGCAGCAGGTCATCGTGACGCCCCCGCTCGACGATCTCGCCGCCCTCGACCACCAGGATCGCATCGGCATGCATGATGGTGTGCAGGCGGTGGGCGATGACGATGGTGGTGCGGTTCTGGCAGAGATGTTCGATGGCTTCCTGGACCGATTTTTCGGATTCTGAATCGAGGGCGGCGGTGGCCTCATCGAGCAGGATCAGCGGCGCGTTCTTCACCAGCGCGCGAGCAATGGCGATGCGCTGGCGCTGGCCGCCAGAGAGTGTGGTGCCATGTTCGCCGACCAGCGTGTCATAGCCGAGCGGGAAGCCGAGGATGAAGTCATGGGCACAAGCGGCCTTGGCAGCGGCGACGATCTCGTCCTCGGTTGCACCTGGTTTGCCGAAAGCAATGTTGTCGCGAATGGTGCCGCGGAACATATAGACATCCTGGCCCACATAGGCGGTCTGGCCACGCAGTGAACGGCGGGAGATGTCGGCGGTGTTTTGGCCATCGATGACAACCTGGCCTTCGCCAACCTCGTACATGCGCAACAGCAGGGCCAGCACGGTGGACTTGCCGCCGCCGGAAGGGCCGACAAGGGCGGTCATCTTGCCGGGCTCGGCGACGAAGCTCATGCGGTCCAGCACGGTTTCGCCGGGGCGATAGCGGAAAGTGACGTCGCGCAACTCGACGCGGGCCTCGGTCAGCTTCAGCGCGGGCTTGTGGTCGTCATTGGGCTCGGTGGCCGGGCTATCGACGATTTCCAGCAGGGTCTGGGCGCCGATCAACTGGCTGTTGAGGTCGATGTTCAATCGCGCCAGGCGCTTGGCCGGCTCATAAGCGAGCAGGAAGGCGGTGATGAAGGAGAAGAACTGGCCGGGTGTCGCGCCCATCGCCACCACGCGGTAGCCGCCATACATCAGCGCGCCGGCAATGGCGAAGCCGCCGAGGGTTTCCATCAGCGGAGAGGAGCGGCTGGAGACCCGCGCCATCTTGTTGGCGTTCTGCTCCACCGCGCTGATGCTGGCATCCATGCGAGCCTGCATCGTCTGCTCGAGCGTGAAAGCCTTCACCGTACGGATGCCCTGTAGGGACTCCTGCATGACTTCGAGGATTTCGCTTGTGCCCGTGAACTGGTTGCGTGCCAGACCCTTGATGCGGCGGACCAGCTTTCGCAGCACCAGGATGGCCGGAGGCGCGACCAGAAAACCGGTGATCGCCATATAGGGATCCTGCATCACCATCACGGCGACGAGGCCGATCAGAGACAGCAGATCGCGGCCGACGGCGTTGATCAGCAAGCTGAGCACCTGCGTCACCGAATTGGCGCCGGCTGTCAGCCGCTGCAGGAATTCGGAGGAGTGGCGCTCGGAAAAGAAGCCGATGCTCTCATTCATCAGCTTGGCGAATAGCCGGCGCTGATTGTTGGCGACGATGGCGTTGGAGATTTTCGACAGGATGACCGTATGGCCGTAGGTCGCCGCACCTTTGACGAGGAAGATCAGGACGACGACGCCGGAGAACAGCGCGATCCGTTCGACGCTCCTGTCCACATAGGCCTGGTTGATGACCTCGCCGAGCATATAGGCGGAGGCGGCCATCATCCCGGCGGAGACAGCCATCAGCAGGAAGGCGGCCAGGTATTGGCGCCAGTAAGTGGCGGCCTGCTCGGTGACGAGGCGGCGGATCAGCGCCCAGGCGCCATGGGGATCGTCGGTAACTTTGCGTGTAACTTTGGCCATCCGCGGTCCAGAGGCGGCCGGGCAGGACGCTGCCCGGAGCCCATTCGGCGTTGCGAAACAGCCGCCTGATTGCCCGTTAAAGCGCAGATTTTCAAGCCAAATCCGCCCTTGTCAGGACTTGTTAACGCTCCAGTTCCGGCCCCCGTCGCGGCCGGAATCAGCGTTGGTCGTGCCCGACGAACGCAAAACGCGGCCTCGTCCGAAGGGCGGGCCGCGTCTCGCATAGTGCCGTATGGTTAGATCAGAACCGGTAATTCACGCCGGCCTTCATGGTGTGGAACCGGGTTTCCACGTCCATCGAAGAGGTGGCGAAGAAGCCATTGGCGACATCGTTGACGGTGGTCGAGGACAGGTTGGTGCGGCCGAGATCGACATAGAGATATTCGGTCTTGAACGACCACTGGGGCGCAATGGCGTATTCGAGGCCGGCGCCGGCGGTCCAGCCCCACTGGGTGCCGCTGTTGGTGACCGGCGCAGCCTGGCCGATCACGCCATTCGGGCCCGTGATGGCAAAGCTGCCCTGGGTGTTGACCTTGCCATAGGCACCGCCGCCGGTGCCGTACAGGAACAGGCGATCCCAGGCATAGCCGAGGCGACCGCGGACCGTGCCGAACCATTCCACCTCGGAGCCGGTGTTGAAGGTACCGGACGTCACGATGCCGTTGTCATTGACGGTCTGGTTGCCATCGAACCGGCCCTTGATACCGGACCACTGGATGTCGGTCTCGATGCCGAACACACCGCCATTGGCGAATTGATAGTTGTAGCCGATCTGGCCACCACCGAAGAAGCCGCTGGATGTCAGGCTGAACTTGCCCGCCGTGCTGGCGACCAGGGGATCGGTCTCGGCCTGCAATTGTCGCTGGGTGGCGCTGAACGGATAGTCGAACTTGTCTCCGCCGAAGCCGACATTGGCGCCGATATAGAAGCCGGTCCAGGAGAACACCGGCACCGGCGCGATCGGTGCCTTGACCGGATAGGCCATATCGGCCGCTGCGGCAGGCATGGCGGCGGCAGCGAAGATAGATGCTGCGCCGAGCGTCGTTCTGTTCATCGTCAAGTCCCTCAGTTTCTGGCTCACGCAAGTGGTGAGCGATGGCATGTGAAGCGCGTTCGAGCTGACATGGCGAATGCGATGTCGGACTCGCAGCTCTCATGCGCATCATGACAGGGTGCTCGGGACGGTCTTGGTCGGAGACGAAGCGGAATTTAGTTCTGGCGCAGTACGACTAAACTTCGTGGCGCTGTGGCGAGCCAGCAACAGCACATACGCGCATTGTCCTGCGAAAATCTTGCACACGCTAAACATTTGCTTGTAGCGAAGGTGATCCGCGTTGCTACACTTTCGATGAAAGCGAGTGAGTGCATGCATCAGGCTAGTTTCGTCTCGAAGGACTTCGACCCGGCGCTACAGGATCACGAGAAATTCGCGCTTTGGTGCGAGAACATGGAGGCGCTGACCTGTTGCGTTGATATCACGCGGGCAGAAGAGCGTCCTTTCTCGGCATTCGTGCATTGGGCCGATTACGCGCATGTACATGTGACACGGTTCGGCGGCACCTTCAGCCGCATTCGCCGTTCGAAAACGGCGATATCGCGCGGCCCTGACGATGATTTCTGCCTGATGTTTCATCGCGGTGAAGCGGCGCTGAATATCGATCAGGTCGGACGTGAGGCGATGCTGTCCTCGCAGCAGGGATTTCTCGGCACCAACGGGCTGCCCATCGACATGCGATCGGATGCGAGCTTCTGTTCGACGACCTTGACCGTGAGCCGAGCGCGTTTGCTGCCCCTTGTGAATGATGTCGATGCGCTGCTGGTGACGCCGCTCGACCTAAGTCGTCCGGCTGTTGCGCATCTGAAGCGTTACATTGATATCTCCGTCGATCTGGTGCGGGACCCGCATGATCAGCAGCTTGACGAGCACATCAGCACGACCTTGTTGGATCTCACGGCGCTGGCTCTTGGCGCCCGCGGCGATGTTGCGGAACTAGCGACTGCGCGAGGTCTGCGCGCCTCGCGTGCACAGCAGATCGTGGCGGAGATCGAGCGCAATTTCGACGATCCCAATTTTTCGATCGGTCAGATTGCAGGGCGGCTGCAAATGTCTCCGCGCTACGTGCAGGATCTCCTGCAGGAAACCGGTCTGAGTTTCACGGAGCGGTTGCTGGAACGGCGTTTGCAGCATGCGATGCAGCTTCTGACCAGTGAAGCCGGGGATCGACTCAAGATCGGGGAGATCGCGCTGGCCAGCGGCTTCAACGAGATTTCATATTTCAACCAGCGTTATCGTCGCCGTTTCGGTGAAACGCCAACGCAATCCAGACGCTGAAACAGCCGGTCAGGCCGATTGCGCCATCAATTCGACACCGAAGCGCTCTCGGGCGAGTTTTTCCTCCCATGACAGAGCGTGGCGGGCGATGATTTCGAGATTGTCGTATTGCGGCGTCCAGTCGAGGGTGGCGCGGATGCGACGGGTATCGGCGATCATGGTCATGATATCGCCGTCGCGCCGCGGCGCGTATTGAACCGCGAAGCTTCGGCCGGCCGCGCGGCGGACGGCCTCGATGGTTTCCAGCACCGAATAGCCGCGGCCATAGCCACAATTCAACGTGGTGGATGTGCCGCCGCCCCGCAAATAGCCGAGCGCGGCGCGGTGGGCCTGGACGAGATCGCTGACATGGATGAAATCACGGATGCAGCTGCCGTCCGGCGTCGGATAATCGGTGCCGTAGACATCGATCTTGCTGCGCTGGCCGGTGGCGGCCTCGACGGCAATCTTGAGCAGATGCGTGGCGCCCATGGTGGCGAGGCCAGTGCGGCCCTGGGGATCGGCGCCAGCGACATTGAAATAACGCAGCACGACGAATTCCATGCCATAGGCCGGCGCGATATCGTGCAGCATGATCTCGGTCATCAGCTTCGATGAGCCGTAGGGCGATAGCGGGCGCGTCGGCGCCTCTTCGGCGACCGGCATAACGTCCGGATTGCCATAGACGGCTGCGGTCGACGAGAAGATGAAGCGCTTGACACCGCATTTGACCGCCGCATTGAGCAGGTTGCGCGAGGTCGCCGTGTTGTTGCGATAATAAGCGAGCGGATCGCGCATCGATTCGGGCACCACGACCGAGCCCGCGAAATGGATGATGGCGTCAACGCCATGGGCGTTGATCACGCCTTCGACGAGATTCTCGTCCGCGACGTCACCGATGAACAGCGGTACGCCTTCGGGCAGATAGGTGGAGAAGCCGGTGGACAGATTGTCGATCACAACGACAGCCTCGCCGGCTTCCACCAGCGCATGCACCATGTGACTTCCGATATAACCGGCGCCGCCGGTGACCAGAACCGTCATGCGGATTGTCTCACTCTCCCGTTCGGGGGAGACGATAGACGTTTTGCGATGAAGGGCGGGTTTCGGCGTGGGGTTACTGGTCTCTATGCTTAATGTTGCGTATAGGAACCGGAGCGAAATGGAGTTCTCTGTGCCGATTGCAGGCAAAACAGCTGGAAAGTTGCAGTTGATCATCACCAATCTGCATTGGCGCTATTCCGGTGTGACGGCGACGAACCGCATGGTGGCGCCAAAACTTGCCTCCATGATCGAGGCGGCGTGGCTGGGCTCGGACATTCCTACCGGCATTTCGCGTCTGAGCGTCGGCGGGTTGCTCAAACTGTGGATGCGGCGAACGCCTATCATCTGGCATGCGCGACGCAACAACGAGATGATCGCCGGTGTCTTTCTCCGTGCGCTCGGCTGGCCGTTGAAACTGCTCTTTACTTCGGCGGCGCAGCGGCATCACAGCTGGATCACGCGCTGGCTGATCCGCCGTATGGATGCAATCATCGCGACATCAGATGCCTCGGCATCCTATCTCAAGCGTGAGGCGACGGTGGTGACGCATGGCGTCGACACGGATCGCTATGCACCGCCGGCGGATCGTGCTGCGGCCTTCGCTGAAGCAAAGCTGCCAGGGCGCTATGTGATCGGCTGCTTCGGTCGCGTCCGCGCGCAGAAGGGCACCGATCTGTTCGTTGACGCCATGTGCAAGCTGCTGCCGCAGCATCCCGACTTTTCCGCGGTGATCGTCGGCGCGATCACGCCGGATCAAACCGGATTTGCCAATGAACTGCGCAGGAAGATCGCGGAAGCCGGTCTGCAGGACCGCATCGTCATCACCGGCGAGTTGCCGATTGCGGAGGTCGAGAGCTGGTATCGTCGCCTGACGATCTACGCCTTCACCTCGCGCAATGAGGGCTTTGGGCTGACATTGATTGAGGCGATGTCGGTCGGCGCAGTGCTGGTCGCAACCCGCGCCGGCGCTGCCGAGATTGTCGTGGAGGATGGCGTCACGGGGACGCTCGTGCCGACAGGCGACGCAAAGGCACTGGCGGATGCGATTGAGCCATTGATGCGTGATCCCGAAGCGGCGCGGGCAATGGGCATGCGTGGACGCCAGCGTGTGCTCGACAGGTTCAGTCTGGATGCCGAAGCGCGCAACATCGCTGCGGTTTATCGCAGACTGATCTGACCTTTCAGGATCTCGGCCACGAAGGCATCGAGATCGCCGCCCGCGAACAGAAATCCCGGGAGATGCGCGGCCTTGGCGGCTTCAATGTCGCTGTCGCGATCGCCAATGACGAAGCTGCCCTTGGCGATCACCGGCCAATGCTGCATCAGATCCAGGATCATGCCGGGCTTTGGTTTCCGCCACGGATGATCTTCGAGATAGCCTTCAACCGTACCGCTTGGATGATGCGGGCAGTAGCGCACGTCATCGATCACAGCGCCATCCCTGGCGAGTTCGCTGCGCATCCAGTCGAGCAGTGCGTTGAGTTCGGCTTCGGTGAAGTAACCGCGCGCGACGCCGGATTGATTGGTGAAAACGAACACGTGGTAGCCGGCATCGTTGAGCCGTTTTACCGCCTTGGCGGCGTTCGGCATCCACCGGATTTTCTCGGGATGACCGACATAGTTGTCGTCATAATTCAGCACGCCGTCGCGATCGAGAATGGCTGCAGGTTTCGGCTGCTTGATCGAGGTCATGAGGACACGCCGTCGGCTTCGGCTTTTGCCATCACGCTCTCTATGACATCAGCGACATCCAGGGCCGGGATGTCGCGCATGCAGGCGTGGTTGTTCATGTGGCAGACCGGGGTGTGGCAGGGCTGACAGGGCACGATCGTCCTGGTCTGCACAGTGGCGGCGAGCGGATTGAGCGGACCCCATAGATGCGGGCTGGTCGGGCCAAAAATGCCGATGGTCGGCGTGCCGACGGCGGCCGCGATGTGCATCAGGCCGGAATCATTGGCGACCGCGGCCTTGGCGGCAGCCATGCCGATCACACCATTGCGCAGGTCGTTCGTGGTCAGGTCGCGCGACTTGGGGCCGGCTGCGGCGATGATCTCATTGGCGAGTTCCTTCTCACCGGGCCCGCCGATCACCCAGACGTCGTAGCCACGCCCCACGAGCAGCTTGGCGACCTCAGGATAATAGGTCCAGCGCTTGGAGGAGCCGACCGAGCCCGGACCGAGGGCCACGGCGGGGCCGGTTCCAAGTCCGTTGTTGGCTCGCCAGCGGGCGATTTCATCCGCAGGAACGCGAAAGTCCGGGACCGGCCAATCGGTCGGCAGTTCCGTGCCCGGCGGCAGTGCCAGCGCACATTTCCGGTCGATCATGCGCTCGAGCTTCTTTTCGCCCCAGCGCCAGTCGTTCAGCAGGCCAAAGCGCGCCTCGCCGACAAAGCCGACGCGCTCGGGAATTCCGGCAAGGGTCGGGGCGAGGGCGGATTTCCATGTCCGCGGCATGATCAACGCGGTCCCATAGTTCCGCTCGCGCATGAGGGACGCGAGTTCCCATTGTTTTGCGATCGCAAGCCGGCTGCGCGGAAGGTCCCAGACGATAGCGGAGCGCACGCCCGGCATATAGTCCACCAGCGGGGCCACCAGCTTGGTCACCAGCAGGTCAATCGGCCGGTTCGGCCAGCGCCGCTTCAGGACCCGCACGACCGTATGCCCGCGAACGAAGTCGCCGATCCACATATAGGGCACAATCAGGATCGGGCGGGTGTCTGTCGCATCCACCGTCACGCCCGGATATGGGGTATTTCCATTCATGTTTCAAAGGCTTCGCGTATTGCTAGGGGCCAGTCGGTAGCCGGTCCGGGACGGCGGGACAAGCGTTTTGGAAGAAAGCCGGCAATGTCCCTATCGGAATGAGATACCCGGCCCAATAAGTTGCCTGCCGGGCTGGAGTGGGGCAAAGGTGGCGGCCAAGATGCAAGTGGGGGCTTCATGCTGCTCGTGACCGGAGGGGCCGGTTTTATCGGATCGAATGTGGTGGCTGCGCTGAATGAAGCCGGCCGCGCCGATGTGGCCGTGTCCGATTTTCTCGGCCATGACGGCAAGTGGCGAAATCTGGCCAAGCGGCAACTCGCCGATGTGGTGCCTCCCGCTGACCTGATGGACTGGCTCAAGGGGCGTCGGCTCGATGCCGTCATCCATATGGGGGCGATTTCCGAAACCACAGCCACCGACGGCGACCTGGTCATCGAGACCAATTTCCGCCTCTCCATGCGGCTGCTCGACTGGTGCACTGCCCATGGCGTGCCGCTGATCTATGCATCTTCGGCGGCGACCTATGGCGATGGCGGCCAAGGGTTTCGCGACGCCGACACCGTGCCGGAGCTGAAAACGCTGCGGCCCATGAATCTCTATGGCTGGAGCAAGCATCTGTTCGACCTTGCCCTTGCCGAGCGAGTTGCTAAAGGCGGCCAGATGCCGCCACAATGGGCGGGCTTGAAGTTCTTCAACGTGTTCGGCCCGAACGAGTATCACAAGGGCGGCATGATGAGCGTGCTGACCAGGCGTTTCGACGATATCAAGGCCGGTCACGGCATCCAGCTGTTCAAGTCGCACCGCGACGGCATCGCCGATGGCGACCAGCGCCGTGACTTCATCTATGTGGAGGATGTCGTCCGCGTCATCATGTGGCTGCTGGCGACTCCGCGTGTGAGCGGCATCTACAATGTCGGTACCGGCACGGCGCGCAGCTTCAAGGATCTGATGCTGGCGGCCTATGCGGCTCTCGGCACTGCGCCCAACATCGACTATATCGATATGCCCGAGCAGATTCGCGGCAGCTATCAATACTTTACACAGAGCGAAGGCGATCGGTTGCGGGCCGCCGGATACAATGGCGGTTTCACCCGTCTGGAGGATGCGGTGATGAACTATGTGACGCACTATCTCGATACGCCTGATCGCTTTCGCTGACACCCAGGTTCCGGTGTGATGTTCGACTTTGACGCCTTGTCTCGTGAGTTCCCGAAGCAGACCGTGCTCTGCATCGGTGATCTCATGCTGGACGAATTCGTCTATGGCGAAGTGTCACGTATTTCACCGGAAGCACCGACACCGGTGATCGCTGCGCAACGAAGCGAGATTGTTGTTGGTGGTGCCGGCAACGTGGCGCGCAATATCGCGGCACTGGGGGCCAAATGCATCTTTGTCGGCCTGATCGGCGCCGACGATGCGGCGGAGGTGCTGAAACGGCGTCTCGCGCAGGAGGGGGGCATCGAGCCGCTGCTGGTAAGTGACTTATCGCGCCCGACCACGCGAAAAGTGCGATTCGTCTCGGAGCATTTCTCGACGCATATGCTGCGCGCCGACTGGGAGCTGGCAGTGCCTGCCTCGGTCGAGATCGAGAAGCAGCTGCTCGACGCGATCCTGTCGCAGATCGCGCGTGTCGATATCGTTTTGCTGTCGGATTATGCCAAGGGCGTGCTGACCGCACGGGTGATCCGCAATGTCATCGATGCCGCGAAGACGCAGGGCAAGCGGGTCATCGTCGATCCGAAGAGTGCGAATTTTGCGATCTATCGCGGCGCGACGCTGTTGACGCCGAACCGCAAGGAGTTCGCCGAGGCAACCCGCAGCCGGGTGGACACCGACATCAGTAGCGCAGTCGCGCAGGAAGCGATGATTCTTGCCGACTGCTCGGCGATGCTGGTGACCCAGAGTGAACATGGCATGACGCTTGTGGCGCGCGATGGTGACACGATCCACGTGCCGGCGCTGCCAGCGAAGGTGCGCGACGTATCGGGCGCAGGAGACACAGTGGCGGCAATGCTGGCCGTGGCGCTCGCGGCCGGCGCGGACTGGGAAGCAGCGCTTCGTCTCGCGTCAGCCGCTGCCTCCGTGGCTGTCGGCAAGAAGGGGACTGCGGTGGTGCTGCCGGAAGAGTTGCGTCGCAAGATGTTGCCGGCCGCGACGTTGGCCGCTGAAGACAAGATCGTGGCACCCCGCGATCTCGCAGCCCGGCTGGACGGTTGGCGCCACGAGGAGGTGCGGATCGGCTTTACTAATGGCTGCTTCGATATCCTGCATCCAGGTCATGTGAAGGTGCTCACCGCGGCGCGCGCGACCTGCGACCGCCTTGTCGTTGGCCTCAACAGCGACGCGTCGGTGAAACGACTGAAGGGACTGGATCGCCCCGTGCAGAATGAGCGGGCGCGTGCCGAAGTGCTCGCGGCGCTCGAGGCCGTCGATCTCGTGGTGATCTTCGAGGAGGACACGCCGATCAATCTGATCAAGGCCATCCTGCCGGCGACCCTTGTAAAGGGCGGTGACTACACCCGCGAACAAGTGGTCGGACACGAGATCGTTGCCGCGAATGGCGGTGAAGTGGTCATCGTCGATATTCTGCAAGGCCACAGCACGACCTCGCTTGTCGAGCGGGCAAAGCGCGGCCACTCCTAGAATTAAGACAATCTACTCTCAATTCGGTGCCTAGATGAATCGCATACTGCAACTAACCTGGCGGAACTGGCTGATTGCGCTCCATGATGCGATCGTGACCGCGCTCGCGGTCGTGCTGAGTTTCGTTCTGCGGTTTGACGGGGAGAATTTGTTCGAACGCTTGCCGTTGCTCCTGAAGATCCTGCCTTATTTTGTCTTGTTCAGCGTTGCCGTCTGCTACGTTTTTAATCTTACAACCACGAAGTGGCGCTTCATTTCGCTTCCGGACTTGCTCAACATCCTGCGCGCTGCGTCGGTGCTGACGGTTGCATTGCTTGTTCTTGACTATATTTTTCTGGCTCCGAACATCTATGGAGCTTTCTTTCTCGGCAAGACAACCATCGTCATATATTGGTTCCTGGAAGTCTTCATGCTCAGTGGTACGCGGTTGGCTTATCGCTATTTCCGCTACACGAGGACGCGAAATCAGGCGCGAGTTACCAACGCTGCTCCAACACTGTTGATCGGGCGGGCCGCGGATGCCGAGGTGTTTCTCCGCGGTATCGAAAGTGGAGCGGTCAAGCGCCTATGGCCGGTTGGTATTCTCTCCCCGGCTATGTCCGACCGCGGTCAGACAATTCGCGGCGTGCCGGTTCTCGGCAGAATCGACGATCTTGGCAATGTGGTCGACGACTTTAAGGGGCGTGATCGTCCCATCCATCGAGTCGTCATGACGCCGTCCGCTTTCAGCGATGACGCACAGCCTGAGGCGATCCTGATGCGGGCCCGCAAGCTCGGGCTCGAAGTCAGTCGCATCCCCTCATTGGAAGAGAGCCGTGATCGTCCGCAATTGGCGCCCGTGGCGGTAGAGGACCTACTGTTGCGACCGAGTGTCAAGATCGATTACGATCGCCTCGAAAAGTTCATTCGCGGCAAAGCGATCGTGGTGACCGGCGGTGGCGGCTCGATCGGTTATGAAATGTGCGATCGTGTGGTGACGTTCGGAGCGTCGCGACTGCTGGTGATTGAGAATTCGGAGCCGGCGCTTCATGCAGCATTGGAGAAGCTGGCCGAGAAGGTGAAGACCGCGAATATCGAAGGGCGCATCGCCGATGTCCGCGATCGTGCCCGTATTCATCAGTTGCTGAGGGCGTTCAAGCCGGACGCGGTCTTCCACGCCGCGGCGCTCAAGCATGTGCCGATCCTCGAGCGCGATTGGGGCGAGGGCGTCAAAACCAATATCTTCGGTTCGGTCAACGTGGCGGACGCCGCGCTGGCCGCGGGTGCAGAAGCGATGGTGATGATCTCCACCGACAAGGCCATCGAGCCGGTCTCCATGCTCGGCCTCACCAAGCGATTTGCTGAGATGTACTGTCAGGCACTTGATGGTGCTCTGCCGGCCCGATCTGCCGGGAAGCCGCCGATGCGTATCATTTCGGTGCGCTTCGGGAATGTGCTGGCGTCGAATGGGTCGGTGGTGCCGAAGTTCAAAGCTCAGATCGAGGCGGGTGGCCCCGTCACGGTGACGCATCCGGACATGGTTCGCTACTTCATGACCATTCGTGAAGCGTGCGATCTGGTCGTGACGGCAGCCACGCATGCCATGAGTTCGCAACATGCCGATGCCTCGGTTTACGTGCTCAGCATGGGGCAGCCGGTGAAGATCGTCGATCTGGCCGATCGAATGATCCGTCTGTCCGGCCTGCAACCCGGTTACGATATCGACGTGGTGTTCACGGGTATTCGGCCGGGCGAGAGGATGCACGAAATTCTGTTCGCCAAGCAGGAGCCGACCAGCGAGATCGGGGTTGCCGGTGTTATGGCTGCCCGTCCAAACGAATTGCCGCTCGAGACCATCAATGGATGGCTCGATACGCTGAGATCAGCCATCGATGCCGATCAGCAGGATATCGTGGTGGCAACGCTGAAGTCAGCGGTGCCGGAATATCAGATCGAACCGCATTGATCAGCGCGCCAGCGGTGTCGCGAAGCGGCGGAGTAACAGGGTGACCGATGCTCCGCCGACGGCCAGCAGAATGACGTCGGCCGACGCCGAGTTCAGGTAGAGCGAGAGTCCGGCCAGGGTGGCTAGGCCGATGTTCAGCACGAACACATTCGCGACCACTGTGATCACTGCAAAACCGTTGTCGGTGGCGCGCTGATAGAAGTGGGAGCGGTGTGCGAGCCAGAACGGTTCACGCCTTGCGAGGCGGCGGAGCAAGGTCACAGTAGCATCGGCGAGGTAGTAGAGTGGAAGCAGAATCGCGGCGGTCAAATGCCCGGCGAGCGCCAGTTGCAGGAAGCACCACGCCAGCAATAGGCCGATAGGAAGGCTCCCTACATCGCCGAGAAACATTTTCGCGACAGGTCTGTTGAACGGGGCGAAGCCGATCATGGCGCCGCAAAGGGCCGCTGCCAGCAGGGCGGTCGACAATGACAGCGTGGCTGTAATGCCCATCATCGCCAAAGCGGCGGTGATAGGCACGACCTCCGCAACGGTGATCCAGTCCAGCCCGTCCATGAAGTTTGTCAGATTGACGAACCACAAAGCCGCCAGCAGAAGGATCGCTCGCTCGCACCAGAGCGGAAGGGTCGGCACAATCTGAAGATCTTCTGGCAGCGCAAGCAGGATGACGAAAATACATAATGCCTGCATCCCGAAGCGCGGTATCACCGGCAAAGGGCGGAGATCGTCCACCGCACCGACGCCTGCGATCACGACAGTCGCTCCGATCAGGACCCAGAGTTGGGGCGTCAGGCCGGACTGCCACGCAATGGCAGCACCGGCGATGACCAGAGCGGTTGCAATGACTGCGATACCCGCACCTTGCGGTGTCGGGACCTTGTGAGAAGAGCGTGCGTTCGGCCGTGCCAGCGCGTAACGAACGAGCAGCGGGTGAATGGCCCGGATGCATAGGTTGGTTACGATAACGGCCGCGACAAGCGTCGCGAGCGTGGTGATCAGTTCGGATGGCGACATCGGGATGACAGAATGACGAGGGATTCGGATGATTCTAGGAGCTATGCGTAGATGTTGTCATAGCGGAAATATCCGGCATGGCCACAGCAAGGAGGTCGCGGTTCTGACGCAATCGGATGCTGCGATGCGGTATTCCGAGCATGTGGCTATTGGAATACGATATGGATAGCCGTGCAATGTGGCTCATCTGGTCTAATCTGGGGACACGATGTCTGAACCCTCCATTCTCGTCACCGGAGCTGCGGGCTTCATTGGCTTTCATGTCGTGCGTCAGTTGCTGGGCGAAGGGCACACGGTCATCGGGCTCGACAGCGTCAATAGCTATTATGAGCCGACCCTGAAAGAGGCTCGTCTCGCCCAACTGGCGGGCGCGCCGAATTTCACTTTCATCAAGGCCGACCTTGCCGATCGACAGGCGTTGCTCGCCCTGATGGCCGAGCACAGATTTCCGGTCGTGATCCATCTCGCTGCGCAGGCCGGCGTGCGTTACTCTATCGAGAATCCGCATGCTTATGCCGATGCCAATCTCGAAGGCTTTCTGAATATCCTCGAAGGTTGCCGTCACAACGGCTGCAAGCACTTGCTCTATGCGTCGTCATCGTCCGTTTATGGTGCGAACAAGAAGAAGCCGTTCTCCGTCAGTGATCGGGTCGATAATCCCGTCAGTCTCTATGCCGCGACCAAGAAGGCGAATGAGCTGATGGCACATTCCTACAGCCATCTCTATCGGCTGCCGACGACGGGCCTGCGTTTCTTCACGGTCTATGGTCCGTGGGGCCGGCCGGACATGGCCTATTTCATTTTCACCAAGGCAATCATCGAGAAACAGCCGATCAAGCTGTTCAATTACGGCGACATGCGGCGCGATTTCACGTTCGTCACGGACGTCGTCTCCGCGATTGGGCGCCTGATCGAAAATGTCCCTGCTGGCAACGGCGATGAGGCTCCGGCCCACATCTACAATGTCGGCAACAACAAGCCCGAACAATTGATGCGGCTGGTCCAGGTCATCGAAAAAGAACTGGGGCTCGAGGCGGTCAAGACGATGCTGCCGATGCAGCCGGGTGATGTGGAGGAAACGTTTGCCGATGTCGACGATCTCATGCGCGATGTCGGGTTCAAGCCGGATACGCCGATCGAGGAAGGGATCCGGCAGTTTGTTGCCTGGTATCGGAACTACTATGGCAATTTGAATCCCGGCGGGTAAAAATGAGCATGCCAGTGAAAGAGATCGAACCATGAGCAAGCGCATCATTCCCCTGATCATGTGCGGCGGCGCCGGGACGCGGCTGTGGCCGTCGTCGCGGGAGGGGCGGCCAAAGCAGTTCTTGCCACTGTTCGGACCGCGCTCGACATTTCAGGACACCATCCAGCGCATCGCAGACCCCGCATTGTTCGATCGACCCATCGTCATCACCAGCGAGGCCTATCGCTTCATGGTGCGCGAGCAATTGGCCGAAATCGGGCACGAGGCCGATATCCTGCTCGAACCCGCGCGGCGCGATTCCGGCCCGGCCATTGCGGCAGGTGCCGCCTTTGCGCTGACCCGTGACAGTGATGCTGTGGTGCTGGCGCTGGCCGCTGATCACGTCGTCCGCGACGTGCCTGCATTCGTCGCCGCCTGCCGTGCCGGGCTCGTCGAGGCCGACCACGGCCATATCGTGACGTTCGGCGTCACGCCCGAGCGACCGGCGGTCGAGTACGGTTACATCTCGCCGGGTGATGGACTTTCCGGTGCGGTCAAGCGCGTTGCCAAGTTCGTCGAGAAGCCGGATCTGCCGACAGCCACGCGTTATGTCGAGGCGGGCTATCTCTGGAATAGCGGAAACTTCATGTTCCGCGCCGCCACGCTGCTCGATGAATATCGCGCGGTTGATGCGGACAGCGTCGCGACGATCTCGCATGCCGTGACCAACGCCGGCCGCGATCTTGGTTTCTTCACCCTGAATGCGGATGCCTTCAAGCAGGCGCGTTCCATCTCGATCGACTACGCCGTGATGGAAAAGACGGCGAAAGCTGCCGTCGTGCCGGTCTCGTGCGGCTGGTCCGATGTCGGCTCCTGGCTTGCTGTGTGGGAATTGTCCGACAAGGATGCCAATGGCAATGCGGCGCAGGGCGTCGCGGTGTTCGAGGACGCCCGCAACTGCAATGTCGCCAGCGATGGTCCGGTGGTGGCGATCGAGGGCGTGGACGATCTCGTGGTCGTTGCCACGCAGGACGCGGTGCTGGTGTCGCGGCAGAAAGACGCCAACAATTTGAAACGCCTGGTGGCCAAACTGAAAGTTGCCGCACCACGCGTGACCGAGGATCATCTCAAGACCCACCGGCCATGGGGATCGGTGCAGGCGCTGGAGAATGGGGAGCGCTATCAGGTCAAACGTCTGGTGGTGAAGGCCGGCGAGCGGATGTCGCTGCAGATGCATCATCACCGTTCCGAACACTGGATCGTCGTGCGTGGCACGGCCAAGGTGACGCTCAACGACGAGGTGCGGACGATGCAGGAGAACGAGTCGATCTACATTCCGATCGGCGTTTCGCACCGGCTGGAAAACCCCGGCAGGATCCCGCTCGAACTCATTGAAGTCCAGACCGGAAGTTATCTCGGAGAGGACGACATTGTTCGCATCGAGGATGACTACAAACGGACCTGACATTGAGACGGCAGATTGCCGGTCATCATGTTGGTTGGCGGAGTGGGATGAACTTCTTGTAAATCCATCGGCGTCCGTCATGGCGGCGCCAGACCTGTCCATGAACCAGCCGTCCTGCAATGGACCGCCGCGGAATCAGCACATTCCACGGATGCCAGACCGCCGACCAGTCGGCCCGCGATTTGAGCCTGAGAAGACGCAGATGGTTTTCGCTGTCGGCGAACATGACAATCCTCGGTGCGTTGCGGCCGTAGCATCCACAACTTTCCGCACGTGGCCGGACTGTTCAATCGCGAACCGAATTTAACCTAACCAATCAAGGTTACCGGCACGGCGAAGGAGAGCGCGGCGACGCGTTCCTCGCAATTTGATGGATAAGCCGACGCCTGCCGCGTAAACTGCCGGTATCGTTCTTCGCGGCCCAGGCAATTTTCGGTGAAAATCTTTACCCTCGAAATCGATGGACGGCCGACCTTGGTCTTCGATGCCGCGAGTATCGAGGAAGCAAACGGCATTTGCGCACTGCCCGAGTTCCGCGCCGATCTCGGCGAATTGAAGCGGCAGGGCCAGCCGCTATTCGGCGACGTCGCGGTGTTCGCTGCGCGGGCTGCGACCGCGCTCGAATCGGCAGCGTTCAACCACGCCGTGATGAGCGCAGGGCCCGCAGACGGGCCGACCATGGCGTTCCTGGTGCCTGTCGACGGGATGGTCGTGACGATTATCCAGCCGGAATGATGGATGCAGGTCCTGGGCGGCTGAAAATGCCGATTTTGCTGGTGTTCCGGCGTGTAATTCTCTGAATCAAAACGTGTTTGGATGGCTGGTTTGCTGCATCGCCACAATTGTGGCGTCATGTTAGGACACCCGCACGCGCTGGGATGGGCGTGATTTGACGGGATAAAGTAATGGTTTCGAGCGGTTCCAAAGCAGTCAGCGGAGATCAGGCGCGCGTGCTGCGTGTCGGCGTGGTTGGCGCCGGCATCATGGGGACGAATCACGGCCGCGTGCTGGCCGGGCTGCCGGGCGTGGACATGGTCGGTATCGTCGATCCTCTGGCCGAGCATCGGACCCGTGCCGAGAACCATGTCGGCTGCAAGACCTTCGCAGACATCGATGCGCTGTTCGCTGCCGGTGTCGATGCAGCGGTCATCGCAGCGCCGACACACCTCCATCACGAGGTTGCGCTCGCTTGCATCGCCAAGGGCATTCATGTGCTCGTCGAAAAGCCGGTCGCTTCGACGGTGGACGAGGGACGCGAGATCGTTGCCGCCGCCAGCAAGGCCGGCGTGACCTTGATGGTCGGCCATGTCGAGCGCTTCAATCCGGCGGTGGCCGCGGTCAAAAAGGCGATCGCGGGCGAGGACATTCTCTCCATCGGCATCACCCGCGTCGGTCCGTTCCCGCCGCGCATGTCGAATGTCGGCGTGGTCATCGACCTTGCGGTGCATGACATCGATCTGATCCGCTGGTTCACCGAAAGCGACATCGTGGAAGTACAGCCGCAGCTCGCTTCCGCCATCGCCGAGCGTGAGGATATTGCGCTGCTCCAGTTCCGCACAGCCTCGGGCGTGCTCGCCCATATCAACACCAACTGGCTGACGCCGTTCAAGGCGCGCACGGTGACGGTGGCGACGCGCGGGAAGTATGTGACCGGCGATCTGCTCACCCGTCAGGTCACCGAATGTTTCGGCTTCAAGACCGATGGCAGCTATTCCATGCGCCATCTGCCGGTCGGGCAGGACGAGCCGCTGCGTGCTGAGCTTACCGCTTTCCTCGACGCCGTACGCACGGGCGGCGTGCCGGCCGTAACCGGCGAGGAGGGTGTCGCCTCGCTGGAAATCGCGATCCAGTGCCTGGAAGCGCCGAAAACCCAGGCCGCCAAGGCGCCGGGTTCGGTGCCGCGCAAGGCCGTGGGCTGAGCGCATGTCATCTCCGGCGCCCCTCGGGGCGCCGGCTTAGATTCAACGATCTTTTCCGCACACAGGCTCCTTGATGAACCAGCACACCCCCGTTCCCTTCATCGACCTCAATGCTCAGCGTCAGCGTCTGGGATCGTCTGTCGATGAGGCCGTCACCCGCGTGCTCAATCACTGCCAGTTCATCAACGGACCCGAAGTCACTAAGCTGGAGGCCGAACTCGCGAAGTATTGCGGCGCCAGGCATGTGATCAGCTGTGCCAGCGGCACCGACGCGCTGGTGATGGTGTTGATGGCCAAGGGCATCGGCCCTGGCGATGCCGTGCTATGCCCATCCTTCACTTTCTGCGCGACCGGTGAAGCCGTTGCGCTGGTTGGCGCGAGCCCGGTCTTCGTTGATGTTGATGAGGCGACATTCAACATCAGCGCCGAATCGGCCAAGCGCGGCGTGATCACGGCGAAAGCCGCCGGCCTCAAGCCGCGGGCGATCATCCCCGTGGATCTGTTTGGCCAGCCTGCCGATCTCGATGCCATCCGTGCGATCGCCGATGCCGAGGGCATGTTCGTGCTCGAGGACTCCGCGCAGGGCTTTGGCGCGACCTATAAAGGCAAGCGCGTCGGTACCTCGGCTCTGGCCACCACCACGAGCTTCTTTCCGGCCAAGCCACTCGGCTGCTTCGGCGACGGGGGCGCCATTTTCACCGATGACGACCAACTCGCCGATACCTTGCGCAGCATCCGCATCCACGGGCAGGGTTCCGACAAATACGACAATGTCCGTCTCGGCATTACTGGCCGTCTTGACACCATTCAGGCAGCCGTCCTGCTGGAAAAGCTGAAGATTTTTGACGACGAGATCGTTGCCCGCAACAAGGTTGCCGATCGCTATGCCCGCAGCCTCGGCAACCTCGTCACGGTGCCGCGCGTCGCCGAGGGCAACACATCGATCTGGGCCTGCTACACGATCCGCCTGCCCAAGGGCACCGACCGTGACGCCTTCGCGAACGCGCTGAAGGCGCAGGGTGTGCCGAGCGCCATCTATTATGCGAAGTCGATGCATATGCAGACGGCTTACAAGGACTATCCGGTCGTCGATGGCGGCCTGCCGGTCTCCGAGGCGCTGTCCGCAGATGTGATCAGCCTGCCGGTCCATGCCTATCTCGACGAAGCCGCACAGGATCGCGTCATCCAGGCCGTGCGCGACGCGCTGGCGTAGCACGGAGCGTGGGGCTCCCTCGCTCAAACTGTCATCACCCGCGAAAGCGGGTAATCCAGTATCCGGCATGGTCCATGTGAATCGTCGGCGCCTGTGTATACTGGGTCACCCGGTCGAGCCGGGTGACGACAAGAGAGTTTGGGGCAGTACACTCACCTGATGCTGGGACGCATTTTCACCGTCGGCGGATATACGCTGCTCTCGCGGATCACCGGATTCGCGCGCGACATCATGCTTGCCGCGATCCTCGGTGCCGGCCCCATCGCCGATGCGTTTTTTGTCGCATTGCGGCTGCCCAACCATTTCCGCGCCATTTTCGCTGAAGGCGCCTTCAATGCGGCTTTCGTGCCGGCCTATGCCCATGTGAGCGGGAAGGGCGGTCAGGACGCCGCGCATCTGTTCGCCGACCGCATTTTCACGCTGCTGTTCGCCTCGCAGGTGGTGCTGCTGGTGCTGGCCATCGTGTTTATGCCGCAGGCCATGACAATCCTCGCGCCGGGCTTCACCGATGATCCCGCCCAGCGCCACCTCGCGATCGAGCTCACGCGCATCACCTTCCCCTATCTACTGCTGATCACGCTGGTGACGCTCTATGGCGGCATGTTGAATGTGATGCAGCGCTTCGCCAGCGCGGCCGCGGCATCCATCTTCCTCAATATCTCGATGATGGCGACACTGGCCCTCGCGGCCTTTTTCCCAAGCGCCGGCCATGCCGCCGCCTGGGGCGTGCTGATTTCCGGCGTGCTGCAATATCTGCTGCTCGCTGGCGACCTGCAGCGCCATGGCGGCCTGCCGCGCTTCGCGCCGTTGCGGCTCGATGAGGACATTCGCGGCTTCTTCCGCGCGCTCGGCCCCGCAACACTGGGCTCCATGGGCACGCAGGTTGCGCTGTTCGCAGATACGATCATCGCCACTTTCCTGCCGGTCGGTGCGCTGTCGGCGCTATATTATGCGGACCGCCTGAACCAGCTTCCCATCGGTGTCATCGGCATCGCCATCGGCACGGTGCTGCTGCCGGAAATGTCGAGGCGGATGGCGGCGAATGATCATGTCGGCGCCATGGGGGCGCAGCGCCGCGCCTTCCTGTTCACGCTGCTGTTCTCGCTGCCCTTCGTCGCTGCCTTCCTCGTGGTGCCCGATGTCATCATGCGCGCGATGTTCGCCCGCGGTGCCTTCAGCAAGGCCGATGCCGCGGTGGCTGCCGCAACGCTCGCGGCCTATGCCATCGCGCTGATCCCATTCGTGATGATCCGCAGTGCGGTTGCGACCTTCAATGCGCGCAAGGATACGACCACGCCGATGATCGCCGCGCTTACCGGCATCGCCGTCAATGTGGTGCTGAAGGTCATGCTGATGGGCTCGCTGGCCCAGATCGGCCTCGCTCTTGGCACCGCGGCAGGAGCGTGGATCAATCTCCTGCTGGTGATCTTCTTCGCGACACGCGCCGGCTATCTGGAATTCGATCGCGCGTTCCTGATCGCGCTGGGCAAGTTCGTCGTTGCAGGCATTGTCCTCGCCGCGGCGCTTTGGGCCACGGCGCGATATGCCGCCGTGCAACTGGCCGAGATGGCCACGCTCCGCGACGAAGCGACGCTGGGCATTCTCATCATCGTGACTTTGATCGTCTATTGCGCATCGATTCTCGCGCTCTTCGGCAAGAGCTGGCTGCGCGATCTGGTGCGCCCGCGCTAGCTCGCACAATCGTGTCCGAGGCTGCGCAGCGATGTTGCGCCGCCCACTTGCCGCCCTCCATCTGCTGTGTAGACTGTTTCTAAATTGCAGTCGGAGGACGTATGGCCCCCATCAAGTTCGGCGTCGGACAGAGTGTCCTGCGCAAGGAAGACGATGCCCTGATCCGCGGCCGTGGCCGCTATACGGATGATCATGCCCCGGCCACCCTGCATGCCCTCGTGCTGCGCTCCCCCCACGCCCATGCGACCTTTGCCATCAATGCCAGTGCGGTCCGCGCGATGCCTGGCATCGCTGCGATCCTGACGGCTGACGATACGAAGGACCTCGGCGGTCTGCCTTGCCTGTTCAATCTTGAGGATCATCCCTTCACCGGTCCGGATTATCCGATCCTTGCCGCGAAGGAAGTGCGCCATGTCGGCGACGCCATTGCCTTCATCGTGGCCGAGACGGTGGAGCAGGCCCGCGACGCCATCGAGGCCATCGAGGTCGAATGGAAGCCGCTACCCTCGGTGAACGGCCTCAACAACGCCGTCGCGAAGGGTGCTCCGCAGGTCTGGGACAAGCATCCCGGAAATGTGCTGTTCGATGTGCCGATCGGCGACAAGAAGAAAGTCGATGAGGTTTTCGCCAAGGCGCCTGTGATCGCTGAGGTGAAGATCGTCAATCCAAGGGTCGTCATCAACTACATGGAGACTCGTGCGGCGATCTGTGAATACGACGCCAAGCGCGATTTCATGACCCTGACCATTGGCAGCCAGGGCAGCCATCGCCTGCGCGACATCCTTTGCGACAATGTCCTGAAGATGCCGAAGGACAAGATGCGCGTGATCAGCCCCGATGTCGGCGGTGGTTTCGGCACGCGGCTGTTTCCCTATCGCGAATATGCGCTGGTGGCCTTTGCCGCCAAGAAGCTCGGCAAGAACGTCAAATGGGCGGCCGATCGCTCGGACCATTTCCTCGGCGACGCGCAGGGCCGTGACAACGTCACCCATGCCCGCATGGCGCTCAGCGAGGACGGCAAGTTTCTTGCCATGGATGTCGATCTGATGGCCGATATGGGCGCCTATCTGTCGACCTTCGGGCCTTACATCCCGCATGGCGGCGCCGGCATGCTGCCGGGGCTTTACGACATCCAGGCTTTCCATTGCCGCGTCCGCACCATCTTCACCAATTCGGTGCCGGTGGATGCCTATCGCGGAGCTGGTCGCCCCGAAGCGGCCTATGTGGTCGAGCGACTTGTTGATCAATGCGCGCGTAAACTCGGTATGTCGCCGGACGCGATCCGCCGCAAGAATTTCATCGCGCCGAAGGCGATGCCGTACAAGACGGCGACTGGCAAGGTTTATGACAGCGGCGATTTCACCGCGCATATGAAGCGCGCGATGGATGTCGCCGGCTGGAAGGAGTTTCCGAAGCGCGCCAAGGCCGCCAAGAAGGACGGTATGGTCCGCGGCATCGGCATGGCCACCTATGTGGAAGTCTGCGGCACCATGGGTGACGAGACCGCCAATGTGGCGCTCGGCGCCGACGGTGACATCACCATCCTGATCGGTACCCAGTCGACCGGGCAGGGCCATCACACCGCCTATGCGCAAATCGTCGCCGAACAGTTCGGTGTCGCGCCGGAGCGTGTGCATATCATTCAGGGCGACACCGCGAAGGTCGCGACCGGCCTCGGTACCGGCGGCTCGGCCTCGATCCCCACTGGCGGCGTCAGCGTGCAACGCGCGACGAAGCAACTCGGCATCAATCTCAAAGAACTCGCAGCCGACGCGCTGGAAACCAGCGTTGCCGATCTCGAGATCGAGGGCGGTGTGGTTCGCATCGCCGGCACCGATCGCTCGGTCTCCTTCGCCGACCTCGCCAAAAAGGCGGATCCTTCCAAGCTCAATGCGTCAGAGACCTTCAGCAGCGCCGATGGCACATTCCCCAATGGCACGCATTCGGTGGAAGTCGAGATCGATCCGTCCACCGGCAAGATCCGTATTGTCAATTACGTCATCGTCGATGACTTCGGCGTCACGCTGAATCCGCTGCTGCTGGCCGGTCAGGTCCATGGCGGCACCATGCAGGGCATCGGACAGGCGTTGATGGAGCAGGCCGTTTATGACCCCAAGGACGGGCAACTCGTCACCGCCACCTTCATGGACTATGCGCTGCCGCGCGCGGAGGATGGTGCGGTGTTTTCGTTCGAGACCCATAACATTCCCTGCACCACGAATCCGATGGGCGTGAAGGGCGCGGGTGAGGCCGGGGCCATCGGCTCGTGCCCGGCGATCATGAACGCGATAATCGAGGGCCTGCATCGCGAATACCGGATCGAGCATATTGACATGCCCGCAACCCCCGAGCGGGTCTGGATGGCGATCCGCGAGCAGGAGCGGCTTCACCGGCTCTGACAGACTGTCGCACTGCCTGCGCCGGAATAGCCGGTGTCAGGCGGGGTTCACACGTTTATTGCACATTAGTCCTAGTCGAATTCCAAAGAAGGAAGGTCTTGATGAAATACGCATTTCTCGTTGCTGGTGTGTTGGCGCTCGGCATTGGCGCCGTGTCGGCCCAGCAGGATATCGTCAAGGACCGTCAGGCCCAGATGAAGGCCACCGGCCGCGCACTCGGCGGTACGCTCAGCGCCATGGCCAAGGGCGACAAGCCCTATGACCAGGCCGCGGTGGATGCGGCCTTCGCGACCCTGACCGAGACCGCCACCAAGCTGCCGGCGCTGTTTGCGGACAGCACCAAGGGTCTGAAGGAAGGCAACGAATATTCGAGCTCGCCAAAAGTGTGGGACGACAAGGCCGGCTTCGCCGCGCATATCGCGGACTTCAGCAAGGCCGTATCCGAGACCAAAGCGAAGGTGAAGGATCTTGACAGCCTCAAGGCCAATGTCGGCGCCATCGGCAAGCAGTGCGGCGCCTGCCACGAGACCTATCGTTTGAAGAGCTGAGGCGACACGTCGCCACAGCGTTGACGTTTTGACGATCCGGCGCGTTGTGTCAGTCCATGATACCGCGTGCGGATCGTCATTCGTTTAAGTCATGAGAACGGACCACCGCGTGCTGAAACGCTTCCTCATCCTCTTCGCGTTCTTCTTTGTCGTCGGCCTCGGCGTCTATTGGTGGCTGACGATCCCCGCGACGGTTGCAGCCAGCACATTGCCGGCGCACACGCCCGATGTTGCGAACGGCAAGATCGTCTTCAATGCCGGCGGCTGTGCCTCATGCCATGCGACGCCCAAGCAGGATGACAAGCTCGCACTCGGCGGTGGACTGCCGCTGACGTCGCCATTCGGCACCTTTTACGCTCCAAACATCTCGCCCGATCCGAATGCCGGCATCGGCCGCTGGAGCGAGGCGGATTTCGTCACGGCGCTGCTCAAGGGCACATCGCCGCAGGGCGAACATTACTTCCCGGCTTTTCCCTACACGTCCTATCAGCGCATGACCTCTGCCGATGCGCGCGATCTGTTCGCCTATATCAAGACCTTGGCGCCGGTGACGACCAAGGCGCCAGATCACTCGGTCGGCTTCCCATTCGATCTTCGCCGCAATCTCGGCGTCTGGAAATTCCTGTTCATGGACGGCCAGCCATTCGTCGCCGACAGCTCAAAGTCCCCACAATGGAATCGCGGTGCCTATCTGGTGAATGCGCTCGGCCACTGTGGCGAATGCCACAGCCCGCGTAATGCGCTGGGCGGCATCGAGGAGAAGCAGCGTTTCGCTGGCGGTCCCAACCCCGAAGGGCAGGGCTGGGTGCCCAATATCACCCAGAAGGGCATCGGCGACTGGAGCGAAAAGGACATTGCCTATTTCCTCAAGACCGGCGAGACGCCGGAAGGCGACACGGCAGGCGGCTCCATGGCACCGGTCATCCGCAACACGACGCAGCTCAGTGATGAGGACCGGGCGGCAATGGCGGCCTACCTGAAGTCGCTGCCGGCGGTGGAGGGGCCGCCGAAGCCGGCGCGGAAGGGGTAAGGCGTCGGCCTCCTGCTTGACGGCGCAGGCAGCGCCTCATCTCCTTCACGCCCTCCACGCATGGAAACCCGCCAAGCCATGTCTCCGCGGTGGTTTTCTCGCGTCTGCTCACATGTTTGTGTGATGCAGCATTTCGCCGTCGGCGATTCCCTGAAATTTCTGTCTCCTGCCTCCCCATGAACATTTTCAAAGCCGTGTCGCTGAAGATCGGCAGCACCATGGCCTTCGCAATGATGGGCGCACTCGGGCGCTATCTTGGCAGTGCTGTTCCGCTCGGCGAGATCGTGTTCTGCCGCGGCTTGTTCGCGCTGATCCCGATCGTGCTGTTCTTCGGCTGGCGAGGCCAGCTGAGCGGCGCACTGCGCACGAGCCGGTTTTCGGCGCATCTGGTGCGCGGCTCCTTCAGCGTGATCGGCACCTTTTGCACCTTCGGCGCGCTGGCGCGCCTGCCGATCGCCGATGTCACCGCCATCGCCTTCATCGCGCCGCTGATCACGGTGGTGTTCGCCGCGATCTTCCTGAAGGAGAAAGTCCACGTCTATCGCTGGTCGGCGGTGGCGGTCGGCTTTTCCGGCGTCATCCTGATGTTGTCGCCTTACTTCCACAATCACGCGGCGCTCGACACTGCGATGACCATTGGTCTCGTGCTGGCCTTGATGAATGCCTTCACCGCCGGCGGCGCCACGATCCAGATCCGCCGGCTCACCTCGACGGAAACGTCCGCCTCGATCGTTGTCATCATGACGCTGATCGTGATGGCCGCCTCGCTGGTCACGGCACCATTCGGCTGGCGCTTGCCGACCG
>NZ_JBIISY010000049.1:0-33376 GCF_044340795.1 Tardiphaga sp. | reverse complement strand
CGGGCTGCGCTATCACCGCCACATCGCCGCGGCGATGGACAATATTGCAGATGCCACTATCGACCTGATGCGCCGCGGCGACAATCATCGCCTGTTGGTCTGGTGTGCGCCGGGCTTCGCCTTGCACTGGATGTCGAACAAGATCGGCCTGTTCGAGAAGGCCAATCACGACGTCGATATCGAATTGCGGCCGACCGACCGGCGGCCCGATTTCGCCTCGCACGAGACCGACATCGATATCCGTTTCGAGTCCGTCTATGGCAATCCGCTGCAGCTCGCGCCGAGTCTGCGCTGCGCCGAGATCGCGCGGGTGCCGATCGTCGCGGTGGCAAGCCCCGCCTATCTCGCGGCGCATCCGCCGATCGCGACGCCGCGCGATCTGCTGGCGCAGCGGCTGCTGCATGAAGAGGATTTCGATAGCTGGGCGCACTGGCTGGCGGCGCACGGTATCTATGACGAGCTCGATCTCGGCGGCCCGCGGCTCTGGCAGGGTCATATGACGCTCGACGCTGCGATTCATGGCCGCGGCATCGCGCTGTCTAATCACATCGTTGTCGCGCATGAGTTAGCATCGGGCCGCCTCATCGAGATTGGCAAGAGTAAGGCAAGTTTCCAGCCATATTCTGACGGAATCTACCACTTCATCACTCGAGCCGATCGCTGGGATGCGCCCCTAATCCGCCGCTATCGCAACTGGCTCATCAATGCGATCGCCAAAGATTGGCCCGAACTCAGTATCGCAATGGACGCCCCCGCAGCAGGGTAGGTTAGAACCATCTCAACATTCTCGCCTGGGGTTTGCCCGAGCTACTCATCCGCATCCCGGCGTTTCCGCTTCGCTCTCGTCGTTGCCGTTCACAAAAGCGCGCAGGACGTCTTCCCGTGACGAGACAAGTGAGCCTCCAGAATATCGCTTGCTACATCGATTCGCGCTAGTCCTCTCCGAGGACAAGGTGATGAAGTAGGGCAATGATGCCCGCTTCGCGCCAGAAGCGGGCGTTGTTGAATGCCTAAGAAATTTGATCGATCGCCAGATCAAACCCGTAAGCCATTATTGCGTATCGTCATGTACTCGGTTTTTCGACCAGCAGCGCCTCGTCATCGGCGATGATAGTCTGACCGGTGATAAACTTGGCCTGCGCGGATGCCAGAAATGGCAGCGCTTCTGCGATATCCATCGGATCTCCCCGTTTGCCGACGGGTATCATCGCATGACCTATCGCAGGTGATGCACCGGCTGCAGATTCCAGACCGGCGTTTCCAGCTTTTCCATGCGGGCCTTGAGCTGGAGCGCAAGATATTGCGAGTAGGACCGCGACTGGCTGAGATTACCGCCGTGAATCCAGAGCCCCGGCTGCTGGGTCGGCTTCCACATATTTCGCAACTCACCTTCCCACGGCCCCGGGTCCCGCGCGGTATCCGATCCCACGCCCCAGCATTTTCCGATCCGGTCGGCCACCTCGGGCGAAATCAGATCCGCCAGCCACGTATTCATCGAGCCGAAGCCGGTGGCATAGACAATGACATCGGCGGGCAATGCCTCGCCATTGCTCAGCACCACGGCGTCACGATCGATCCGCGCGATGCCGGCCTTGCTCTTCAGCTTGATCTCGCCATTGGCCACGAGGTCGCAAGCGCCGACATCGATATAGTAGCCCGAACCGCGCCGGATATATTTGGCGCTGAGACCGGAGCCATCCTCGCCGAAGTCGAGCATGAAGCCTGCCGCTTCGAGCCGCGCGTAATAATCCTTGTCGCGCTCGGCGATCGCCTGCCATTGCGCCACGCCCAGTCTCGGCGTCAGGCGATATGGCATCGACGCCGAAAGCAGATCCGCTTTGTCGGTGGTCATACCGGCATCGAGCGCGGTTTCGGAATAGATCGGCCCCCACACCATATCCACCATGGTTTCGGAGCGGACCACCAGGGTCGATGACCGCTGCACCATGGTGACATCGACCTCGTACTCCCAGAGGTCGGCGCAGATATCATGCGCCGAATTGTTCGCGCCGATCACCACCACACGCTTGCCCTTGCAGTTCTCACCGCCCGGAAATTTGCTGGAATGCATCTGCTCGCCGGCAAACGTCTCCGCGCCTTCGATCTGGGGCACGATGGGATAGCCGGACGTGCCGAGCGCGAAGACGAGCTGCTTCGGGCGCAAGATGACGATGCCGCCATCACGCTCGACCTCGACCTCCCATTCGCCCTTCGCGTCGTCGTAACGCGCTTTGCGGCACGGCGAGGCGCCCCAATAGTCGAGATCCATGATCTTGACGTAAGACTCCAGCCAGTCCGCCAGCTTGTCCTTCGGCATGAAGATCGGCCAGTCGTCCGGGAACGGCAGATAGGGCAGATGGTCGTACCAGACCGGATCATGCAGGCAGAGCGACTTGTAGCGATTGCGCCAGGTGTCGCCAGGGCGCGGCTGCTTGTCGATGACGAGGGTCGGCACATCGAGCCGCCTCAGCCGCGCCGCCAGCGCAATACCGCCCTGCCCGCCGCCCACGATCAGGCAGTAAGGTTGCTCCGTATCACCCCAGGCAGCTTGACGTCGGTCACGTTTTTCGAGCCAGGTCTCGCGTCCTCGCTGGGCACCATGCTCGGCCCCCATGATGCGGCGATGACGCGACCTCTCCTCAAAACCCTTCAGCTCGTACATCGTCGTCAGCAACGTCCAGCAGCGACCGTTGCGCAGCCGCGCGATGGCGCGGCCGCGGCCGAGCGCTGTCTCGAAGCGCAGCCAGATGGTGAGAATGCCATTGCGCTCATCCGGCGCAGCTGCCTCTTCGTCGATGGTCCATTGATGCGGCTGCACGCGCGCGAGTGTTGCATCGAGCATGGCGCCGATCGCAGGCCGGCCGTCCAGCGTGGTAATATTCCAGGTGAACGCGATGAGATCGCGCCAGAAACATTCGTCCGGATCGAACAAGGCGACGACGGCAGACGCGTGCCGCTTCGACAATGCGTCGGCAAAGCTATCGAGCCAATCCTGCGCCTCCCGGCGCACGAGATCGGGCGCGGCACCGGTCGTGGACGAAAGTGACATGAACGTCTCCTTGGAATCCGTTTCTTCTTGCTGCCTGTGGCTATGCGTCCGACAGGATCATGGCCCGGGCGCGAGGGTTTCCGTCAGGTGTGCATGCTGCGCGATGGCGCTCCAGTTATAATGCATCGGCACAAGCTCGCCGCGGCACCAGATCGCGCTCTGGTCGTCGTAATGCGCGCCCTGCGGATTGCCTGCGCTGCCATGGAAGACGATCCAGCGGCAGGCCTCCCAATTGCCCACATCGAACACATAACGCGAGATCGATGCATAGGCCGGATGGGTGCCGACGCGCGGCACGTGACCGGTGGTGAACACCGTCTCGTTGTCGCCATCGACCGGCCCGTGATCACGCGTCGCCAGCCAATCGACATCCGGAAACACGGTGGAGAGCGGATGCTTGAGCAGCAGATGATGGCGATCGCCCCATAGCATCAACGACTCCCGCGCGACCGTCGCCAATGCTTCGGCCAGCAACTCATCCCATGAGGATGTGCCGATTAGCGAGGTATCGCCTGACCGCAGCAGCCGCGGCATCGCCCAGTTGAGTTCGTACTCGATCGACAGGCCCGGTGGAATCGTCCGCTGGATGGCGGGATCGAGCGCGCCCAATCCGCTGACGCGCTTGACGATCCCTGCCAGCGTCAAACGCAGCGACACATAGGCATTGGCTTCGACGGAATCGGCACGGATGTTTTGATCCCAAGCGACGAGGCGATCGCGCAGACGAATGGCGCCCTCGTCCGTCAGCGGCACCCTGGCGAGGTGCGCGCAGATCTCGACGGCGGGAATGCTGAGCAGGTCACGATGGACCGACGCCATGTCATCGACCGTCGCCGCATTCAGCTCTTGCAGCCTGTCCCAGATCCGGCGCGCGCGATGCGGCGGATGGGCGTCGGTGGTCAGATAATCTTCGTCCTGCTGCGCGACGATGCGGTTGTTGGCGGTCACGATCATGCCCGCATCGGGATCGAACTGGCGCGGCATCCGCTCGAACGGCACGAAGCCATCCCACGCATGGGCATCGAGCCAGCCCGGCACCGGCAACCAGCCATTTGCCGCGGGACGTCGCGGAATTTTGGCGCGCACGAGATGGCCGATATGCCCTGCCGTATCGCCGGCGACGAGGTTGTGATCGATCAGGCCCCAGCCGCGGCAGGCTTCGTACAGTTCCTCCACGCTGGTCGCACGCAGCATTGGCCGCATGCAGTCGAAGGAGCGATCGGTTTCGGCATCGGGCGTATGCCGCAGCACCAGCGCCGATCCGCTGCGCGCATCGCCAGCGACCACTGGACCGCGCATGGTGCGCAGGATCTCACACTCCGTCGAGCCCTGCCCGCGCACGCGGATGGTCTCGACGCGGCGTTCGACATCAGCCCATTGCGCCGCGCCGCCCTCGGCGTCGGTGCGTGCGAGATAGCGGTGGCCGTCGTCCTCGAAACGCTCGAGATAGATGTCGGTGGTATCGACGAAGGCCACCGTCACGCACCACGCGACTTCGGCCGTATGCGCGAAATGCGGAAAGCCGGGAACGCCGGGCATGGTCAGGCCAATGACGTCAAACTCATCGCAGGCCACGTGGCACTGGTAATACAGGTTCGGCATCTCCAGCAGGCGATGCGGATCGCCGGCAACCAGCGGCCGACCACTTGCGGTACGCGAGCCATGCAGCGCCCAGTTATTGCTGCCACCGCCAGTCGCATCCGGGCTCGCCGTTGCCAGCAATTTGGTCATCGCCGTCCGCAAGGTCTCCAGATTCACGTCCGGCCGCCGCGCGGTGACGCCCGATGGCAGGCAGACGAGTTCGTCGCCGCCGTCATCCATCCGCAACTGGGTCATGGCCGCCTCGCCGACCACCGGCAAGGCGATGGCGCGCCAAAGCTTTGGATAAGCGGGGTTGAGCAACAGGCTGCCCTGACGGAATGCGGCGATGCTGTGCCATGGCTCCCACGGCTCGAACGCTTCGTCGAGCAGCGCATATTCCGGCGGCAGCTCAGCCGTGGTGGCCCGCGCGTTCACGCCGGCAGCATAGGCTTCCAGCATCGCGCGGGTCTCGGCATTGGCAGCCTCCGCATCGCGCCGGCTGGCTTCGGCCATGCCCATGCGGCGCGCCAGCATGTCCGCCGGCACTGCGGCAGCGCCAAGCCACTCCGCATAACGGCCGATGGCGCGGCGGCGCATCGCATCCATCTGCCACAGGCGATCGGTGGCATGCACATAGCCGAGTGCGAAGAAGGCGTCGTTGGCGCCTTGCGCACGGGCATGCGGAATGCCCCAGGCATCGCGCCAGATTTCAACACGCGCGTCGAGGCCTTGCAGATTGATCGTGGTATCGGACATGGCGATTACCGGCCTGTGCTGATGTGAGCGGCCGGCGGGGCTTTCGCCATCCACGGTGCGACCTGTTCATAGAGATGGGTGAGCTGCAGTACCGAGAGGTCGTCGCGCGGACGCCCGATGATCTGCACGCCCATGGGCAGCCCCTGCGGCCCGAAGCCGGCCGGCAGGCTGATGACGGGACAGCCGGACAGCGTGCCCGGCGTCACCACTTCCATCCAGCGGTGATAGCTGTCCATGGCGCGGCCGGCGATCTCCTTCGGCCATGCCCATTCCACCGGGAACGGAAACAGCTGCGCAGACGGCAGTGCGAGGAAATCGTAGTCGCCGAACAGCGCGAGCAGATGGTCGTACCAGGCGGTGCGGTCATGCAGCGCCTTCTGCACCTGCGCCACCGACAGCACACGGCACTGTTCGATCTCCCATTGCAGCTCAGGCTTCATCAGCTTGCGCTTTACCGGATCGTCATAGGCGACGCCGAGCCGATCGCCGCCGATGCTGAACTGGCGCAACACCACAAAGGCGCGCCAGACCCGCTCCCAATCAAAGGTCGAGGTCACCGGCTCCAGCGCCACGCCGGCATCGCCGAGCCGCGACAATGCGTTGCCGCAGAGATCGAGTACGCCGCCCTCGAATGGCAACCGGCCGCCGAGATCGCCAAGCCAGCCGATCCGCGCGCCGCGGAAATCGCGCTGCAACTGGTCATGCCAATCGGGCACGGTGCCGTCGAGCGACAGCGGTGCGCGCGGATCGTAACCGGACTGCACCGACAAAAGCAGCGCGAGATCATCGGCGCTGCGCGCCATCGGCCCGTCCGTCACCAGCTGCTTGAGGAATGCCTCCTCGCGCGGCCATTGCGGGATGCGCCCCTGCGACGGGCGAAAGCCCAGCACATTGTTGAAGGCCGCGGGATTGCGCAGCGATCCGCCCATGTCGCTGCCATCGGCAAAAGGCAAGAGCCGCAGCGCGATCGCGACCGCCGCGCCGCCGCTCGAGCCGCCGGCGCTGCGCGTGGGATCCCAGGCGTTTCGGGTCGGCCCGAAGATCGGATTATAGGTATGCGACCCCAAGCCGAATTCCGGCACATTGGTCCTGCCGATCAGAATGGCGCCGGCGGCGCGCATGCGGGTCACGAAAATCGCTTCCACATCCGGAACATTGTCGGCAAACAGCGGTGAGCCGAAGGTTGACCGCATGCCGCTGACCGGCACGATATCCTTGATGGCCTGCGGCAGACCGTGCAGCGGCCCGACTACGTCACCACGTGCCACCGCTTCGTCTGCCGCATCGGCCTGCGCCAGAACCTGATCGCGATCGACCTGCGACGTGATCGCATTGAACTGCGGATTCAACGCGTCGATGCGCGCCAGAAATGCCGCCACCACTTCCCGCGACGATGTCTCGCGGCTGCGGATCATCGCCGCCAGTTTACGCGCGGGAAGCGTATGCAGATCAGAACTCATGATGCGGTCTCTCGTTGCGCCAGCACGCAGCGGGCGATGGATCCTTTGGGTGTCGTGATCGCCGGCGGCACGATGGCGCTGCAGACCGGCAGGCGCGCCGCACAGCGCGGATGAAAGGTGCAGCCGGTCGGCGGATGCAGCGGATCGGGATAGGCCGTGCCGAGGCCGGGATCGGGAATGCCGCGGCCGGGCTCGGGCGTCAGCACCGACATCAGCAGTGCGCGCGTATAGGGATGCTCAGGCGAACGAAACAATGCGGCGGCATCGCCGAGCTCGACCACCTGCCCCAGATACATCACCGCCACCCGCGAGGCGATGTGCTCGACGACCGCCAGATTATGGCTGATGAAGATATAGGTCAGGCCGAGTTCGGCGCGCAGATCCACCAGCAGCTTGAGGATATGCGACTGCACGGACACATCGAGCGCCGAGGTCGGCTCGTCGCAGACCAGCACTTCCGGCTTCATCACCAGCGCACGCGCAATGGCGACGCGCTGGCGCTGGCCGCCGGAGAGTTCACCCGGCAACCGGTCGGCAAAGCGCGCGGGCAATCCGACACGGTCGAGCATCTCGAGGCTGCGCCGGCGCTGCTCGGCGCCATTGCCGATACCGTGAACGCGCAGCGGCAGGCTCACCAGATCCAGCAAGGTCTGGCGTGGATTGAGCGACGAATACGGATCCTGAAACACCGGCTGCACCCGCCGCGCCAGCCGCTTGCGATCGATGGTCGCGATATCCTCGCCGTCGAAACTGACATGCCCGCTGGTCGCGGGAATCAGCCCCAGCAGCATGCGCGCCAGCGTGGACTTGCCGCAGCCGGATTCGCCGACAATGCCGAGCACCTCGCCGCGGCGGATATCCAGCGTCACGCCATTGACGGCCTGCAGGATGCGCTTCGGCTTAAACATGCCGGCGCCGACAGTGAAGGACCGATGCAGGTCCTGAACGGACATCAAGGTTTCGGTACTCATGCTGCGCGCCCCGTTTCGTTGAGGATGCAGCGCCAGTCATGACCGTCGCTGTCCGAGCGCATCGGCGGCGTCACGCGGCAGATCGGCTGGACGTGATCGCAGCGTTCGCTGAAAGTGCAGCCCTGCAGCACCCCCGTGAGCGCCGGCACCGTGCCCGGGATGATGCCGAGATGGCCACCCGGCGCGGTGCGGCCGGGCACCGGAATACAGCGCAGCAGGCCCCGGGTGTAGGGATGGCGTGGCTGATTGAAGATCTGCTCGCAATTGCCGGTCTCCACCACCTGCCCTGCATACATCACGGCCACATGATGGGCGATCTGCGCGACGATGCCGAGATCGTGGGTCACCAGCACGATGGCGATCCCCATGTCGCGCTGCAATTCGATCAGCAGCCTTAGGATCTGCGCCTGGATGGTAACATCGAGCGCCGTGGTCGGCTCGTCGGCGATCAACACATCCGGTTCGCACATCAGCGCCATGGCGATCATCACGCGCTGGCGCAGGCCACCGGAGAGCTGATGCGGATATTGCCCGAGCCGCTGCTCGGCCGAGGCGATGCCGACGCGGCCGAGCAGATGCACGGCGCGTTCCCGCGCCTGCGCCGCCGAGGCCTTGCGGTGATGCTGATAGGACTCGCACATCTGCACGCCGATGGTCAGCGACGGATTCAACGCCGTCATCGGCTCCTGGAAGATCATCGCCATCCGCTGGCCGCGCAGCGCGTTGAATTCACGCCGGCTGGCGCGCGTCAGATCGCGGCCGGCAATGCTGATACTGTCGGCCTGCCGCGTCGCCGCGCCCGGCAGCAGATCCATCAGCGCCAGCGAGGTGATCGACTTGCCGCAGCCGGATTCACCGACAATGCAGAGCGTCTCGCCCCGCGCGACGCTGAACGACACGTTGCGCACCGCATGCACGACGCCGCCCGCCGAAGCGATATCGACGCTTAGATTGCGGACCTCGAGAACGGGAGCAGCATCGCGAGCGAATGTGGTCAATTGCGGCTCCCTGCAGAAAACAGATCGCGCAGCCCGTCCCCGACCAGATTGATGGCCAACGCCAGTGCCGCAAGGGCAAGGCCGGGAATGGCAATCATCCAGAAGGCAAAGAACATGTAGGTGCGTGCCTCCGCGATCATCAATCCCCATGCAGGCGTCGGCGCCTGCACGCCAAGACCGAGGAACGACAGCGACGCCTCGACGATGACTGCGCTCGCAGCTTCCAGTGTGGCGACGACGATCACCTGCGGCATCACGTTGGGCAGTATCTCGCCTAACAGAATGCGCATCCGCGACGCGCCGATCGCTTGCGCAGCGGCGACATAATCCAGCCCACGGATCTGCTGGGTCGCGGTCCGGGTCACCACCGCGAAGCGAACCCACATCAAGAGACCGAGCACGAAGATCACGACCGTGAGCGAGCTGCCGATCATCGATACGATCACCAGCGCAACGAGAATGCTCGGCATCGCCAGGAACGAGGTGATGAGAAAGGTGATGCCGAGATCGACCTTGCCGGCGAAATAGCCGCCGATCACGCCGACCATCGTGCCGATGGAGCCGGAAATGATCACCACCGACAGGCTGATCAGCAGCGAGACGCGGCCGCCATGCAGCAGGCGTGCGAAATAATCGCGCCCCAGCGCATCGGTCCCGAACACATGGGCCCAAGTTCCCTTCGCGTACCACACCGGGGGCACGGCGCGCGCGGTGAGATCCTGCGCATAGGGATCGACCGTGTAGAACAGCGGACCGACGACAGCGAGCAGGACGATCAGTGTCAGCAGCGACAATCCGAACATGAACGAGCGATTGGCCCGCGCCCGTCGCCACAGCGCCCGCCTTCGCGAAGGCGCAGCGCCGACCGGGACTGCGACTGCAACCGGCTCGTCGGGCGCTGTTGTGACGATGCTCAAGACGCAACCTTCAGGCGAGGATCGAGCCAAACATTGGCGACATCCGCCAGCGTGGTGAGCACGACATAGATGAGCGACAGCAGCAGCACGATGGTCTGCAGCACGGGAAAGTCCTTGTAGGAAATGCTGCGGAACGCCAGATAGCCGAGCCCGTCGAGCGCGAAGACGGATTCCACCACCACCGAGCCGCCGAGCAGGAAGCCGAGCTGCACCGCAATCAGGCCGATTAGTGGCACCACGGCGTTACGAAACGCATGACGGATCACGATTGTCCGCGCCGGCAGCCCCTTGGCGCGTGCCGTACGCACATAATCAGCGGACAGCACCTCGATCATGTTGGAGCGGATCAGTCGCATGAAGGGCGGCATCACATAGAGGCCGAGCGTGATGGTGGGCATCACGAAATGCTGCCAGGTGCCGCTGCCCGACACCGGCAGCCAGCGCTGCCAGACCGCAAGCAGCATGATCAGCACCAGCGCCACGAAGAATGTGGGCACCGCCTGAGCGATCACTGCGATGCCCATCGCCAGGCTATCGACCCAGCTGTTGCGCCAAATCGCTGCAGCGACGCCGAGCGGCAGCGCCAGGATCAATCCGAGCAGCAGCCCGCACACGCCAAGGATCACCGTGGTCGGCAGCTTCTGCAGCACAAGCTCGGACACCGGCACCTTGAAATAGAGCGAGTTGCCGAAATCGCCGCTCACCGTCTGCCAGAGCCATGCCGCATATTGCACCAGCAGCGGACGGTTGAGGCCGTAGGTCTCGCGGATGATGTTCAGATCGGCCTCCGACGCGCCCTCGCCGCCGATCGCTATGGCGACATCGCCGGACAGCCGCAGCACGAGGAAAGCGAGCGCCGAGACGGCGAGCGCCACGGCCAGTGCCAATGCGGTGCGTCCGATTAGATACCGTGTCATGCGCGGACCATCATGCCGTGTCCCTGCTTCAACGCCAGCTCATTTCCCAGAACATCATGCGGTCGCTGGTCTGTTTGCCGAGATCGAGATCCTTGTTGGCGGGATAATTGCGGCCGACGGAATACAGCGGCATGGCAAGAGCCCGTTCGGAAATCAGTTTCAGCGCCTTCGCGTAATCGACGGCACGGGCGCTCTGGTCCATCACTGCACCGGCGCGGTTGATCAGGTCGGCGACTTCCTTGTCGCGGGCGGTGTCGTCGCCCTCATTGCCGAAATAGACCGGTAGGATCGCCGAAACGTCGTTGACCGAATAGGAGCCCCAGCTCGCCAGCGTCATGCCCGACGTTCCCTTGCGCTGCTTCTCGCGCACTGCAGGATACTGCTCGTAGACGATATTGGCGCGGATGCCGACCTTGCCGAGATAGCCCTGCATGATCTCGGCAGCTTCGCGCGAGGTGAAGGCATTCATCACGACATCGACATTGGGAGATCCCGCTTCCTTGAGTAGATCCTTTGCCTTCTGCGGATTGTAATCGTAACCGGCGACATCCTTATCGATGCAGCCGAACTGATCGCGATAGCAGAGCACTTTCGGCAATGTGTAGCCCTGCCCCATAGTGGTCTTGGCCAGTGCCTCGCGATCGATCGCATGCATGATCGCCTTGCGCACGCGAAGATCCTTCAGCGCCGGACTTGCGGTGGTGTCGAGCACGTTGAACTGCAGGAAGTTCACCCGCATGGTCGGTACGCCCACCACATGCAGCATCGGATTGAGGGCAATATTGTCCACCATGTCGCGCGGGACCGGGGTGGTCAGAAGGTCGGCGCCGCCGGTCATCAGATTGGCGACCTGGGTCTGGATATCAGGCACGAAGGTGATCTCGATCTTGCCGACCTTGGCCTTCGATTTCACGCTGCCGGCGTAGTAATCGCGGTTGCGTTCGAGCACGATGATCTTGCCGGGCTCATAACGCGTGATGCGATACGGGCCGGAACCAACCGGCTTGATGTTCTGCCCCTTGCGCCCTTCCTTTGCATAATATTCGTGCGGATGGATGATCAGCGGCAGCGCGAAGTAATCCATGAAAGGCGGGAACGGCGCCTTGAAGTGGATGCGCACCTTGTAGGGATCGAGCTTCTCGGCACTTTTCAGCCAATTGACGTTGCGCTGATTGGTGACACCCGACGCCGGATCCGCAATAAAGTTGATGGTGTAGACCACATCGTCGGCCGTGAACGGCTGGCCATTGTGGAATTTGACATCCTTGCGCAGGTCGAACTCGACCGTGGTGTCATCGATCACCCGCCAGGCGGTCGCAAGTTGTCCCTTGAACTCGCCGGTCGCCGGATCGCGGAAGATCAGGCTGTCCCAGACATTGATGCCGAGCACAGTGCCAAGCAGCTCGTTGTTGAAATAAGGATCGATATCCGGAAGCACCTGATCCGCCGGTGCCCGGATCGTATCGTCGGCCTTGGATGCATAAGCCGGCAGCGCCGGGACGGCGGCCAGAGCGAGACAGCCGAGAATGGCTAGGAAGCGGGCAGCAATCATGACGGTCTCCTCGGCGGGACAGAAGGTCAGGCGTTGGCAGGCGCTTTGAACAGGGAGGCGAGCTGTGCGACCGGCGGGATATCCCCGCGCCGCTTGCGCACCACCTCGAAGGCGAGATCGGCCGCGTTGAGCGCCTCATCGATGTCGGCCGCGGTGTGTGCGCCATTGATGAACATGTTGTGGTATGGGTGGAAATACGCACCACGCTTGAGGCACTCGGTGACCCAGGCATAGCCGATGCGGAAATCCGGATCGTCCTCGAATAGGATCTGCGGCATCTGCACCGGGCCTGTCTGCCGCAGCGAGAACTGATGCACCCGCGCGCGCGCCGCGAGTCCGTCGCGCAGCCGCTGGCCGTTGTCGATCATGCGTTCGAGATAATCCGTTTCCCTGATCCGGCGCAGCGTGGCAACGCCCGCAGCCATCGGCACCGCAGAGAACCAGAACGAACCGGTTACGAAGATCTTGGCGGCAGCGGCGCGGACATGTTCGGACCCCAGCAGCGCCGAGATCGGATAGCCGTTGGCAAAACACTTGCCCCAGCAACTCAGATCCGGCGCGATGCCGAGGCGCGACCAGCTGCAGTCACGCGCCAGCCGGAAGCCGGCGCGGACATCGTCCACCACCAGCAGCGCGCCGGTTTCGTCGCACAGTCTGCGCGCGACCTGCGCATAGTCGAGATCGGGATCGTGCTGGTCGGCGAAAACTTCGTGCCGGAACGGCGTCGCGAACACTGCGGCGACCTGGCCGTTATGCTTGCGGAACGCATCCGCGAGGCTCTGGGCGTCGTTATACTTGTAATAGACCACATGGGCGCGCTCTTCCGGCAAGGTGCCGGTGCTGCGCGTGGCCGGTACGCACCACGGCGCGGCGCCGTGATAGGCGCCTTCGGCCGCGAGAATGATGCGCCGCCCGGTATGCGCGCGCGCCACCACCATCGCCATCGTGGTGGCATCGGTGCCGTTCTTGCAAAACATCGCCCAAGCGGCATGCGAAACGGTGGCGACGAACTGCTCTGCCAGCTCGACCATCGCTGCGCCGGGACCGTTGAGCGCATCGCCAAGCGCCTGCTGCTTCTGGGCAGCGGCATCAATTTCTTCGTCGCAATAGCCCAGCAGATTGGGGCCGAATGCGCTCATGAAATCGACATAGGCATTGTTATCGGCGTCCCAAATCCGGCAGCCTTTGCCGCGCGCAAAGAACTGGGGAAACTCTGCAGGCAGCAACGCCGTCGACATGTGGCCGTACATGCCACCGGGGATGACCTGCGAGGCCCGCTCGCGAAGCGCTGAATTCCTGACGTTCGTCCACATCCCGATGTTTCCCCTGCAACAGGAGGCGCATTGGTGCGCTCATCCTTTCTCGAATAGATCTGGTAGAAAGTTCGACTAGCTGCAAGCACAAAACGCCTGACGTTTTGCTTTGATTTCATACAACGCACTGCACAAGCAAGATGCAGCGCACATCGGTGCAGGAACACCATGCAAGCACGGTGCCACGCCCCAAGAAATCCGGCAATAAATTCGACTACAGATCAGATCGAGGGAAGCTTGCCGGGGATAACCTCCGGCAAGAAGCAGCGCAAATAGCAGATCGCCGCCCGGGTGGATTCCTGCAGGAAGGCATCGGTGATCCGGCCGTGGATGCTATAGGACAGCGCCCAGATTCCGTCCGACATCGCCAGCACGGTGGCCATGCGGGTTTCGAGTTCGGGAATGCGCGGCATGTCGAAATAGAGATCGAACTCTTCCGCGCGGCGCCGACTGATATGGGCATTGCCCTCCATATCGATATTGCGCACCTGAACGCTGACGCCCGCGCCCATGAACAGACGCAGCGCCGCGGGGCGATCGTTCAGATAGGACGTCGCGCGGCGCTGGGTATAGGCCAGATGCTCTTGCCAGCTCGGTGGCGGCGGATTTTGCCGCTCCTGCGCGCGCGCGCGCAACTCGGCATGAAAACGCTGGGCCAGCGCGACAAAGGCGGCGTTGCGGTTGGGGAAGAAGTGATAGACCGACGCCAGCGGCACGGCGGCGGCTTCGGCGATCTGGGCGAGACTGACGTCTTCATTGCCAGAATCCGCCAGCAGACTCTCCGTGGTATCCAGCAACATGTCAAACCGGTCCTGCGCATGTTTGCGGACAGGCTTGCGTGCTCCGCTGAGCGGACGAGATGTGAATGACGAGCTCATACCTTGCCTAGTCGCCGATCTCATGGACGAACGTGGGCCGAGATGATTATCGCGTCCCGGCGGGAGTGGCAATGAGCGATCATCGTTCCGCAAGTAGCACCGGCTGAGGTTGGCCGTTTCTCGAAAATCGTATTCTCGTCAAGACTCCATCTATAAGTTGGAACGTCCGCTGTGCGCCAATACACGCCATCAAGGCGCTGAGGTTTTATCTGCGAGACAGTTCAAATTGCTGTGTGGATTATCGAGGCGTGCCACAACGACGGCGCTCGTCGTCTGACATTCGTCCAGCCCGCGCAAGGCGTCTCGCCTTCGGATCTGCGCGAATGCGCTATGGTTGGCTAACGCCGGCATGGTTTCCTTCCGACATTCACCAGCTAATCGCGCTTTGCCGGCTTCGGACCAAGCCGCAGGCGTTGCGCTCTTAAGCGCCTCACCTCCTCTTCCAACAAATCGCTCTTGTCGTCGCGCGTCATGCTTTGCGCTTTCGCATCGCTTTCCCGGAGCTTCTTCAACGCCTCCTCGACCGAGAGTTTGGATGTGTCCGCCATTGTCGCTCTCCTTCCGCCCCTGCTGCGACACGGTCGGCTGGAAAAGTTGAAAGACGTTGATTCAAATCAAGGTGGCGCGCGCGGGCGAGAGAAGCATCACGTTCCGTTTCGACCATGAGGAGAACATCATGAATTCTCTCAAGATCGTCACCTTGGCCGCATTCACTGTCACCGCGATAGGTACTGCGACCTTGCCCCTCAGCGCGGCTCCCCTGCCGACCCATGTGGCCGCAGTGAAGGCAGCGTTCGAGACACCGGTGGTCCAAGTGCGCTATGGCCGCTGGTACGGTGGGGGCTACCGAGGTTGGGGTGGCTATCGTGGCTGGGGCTATCGTGGGTATCGGGGCTGGGGTGCCGCTGCGGCTGGGGCGGTTGTCGGCGGCGCCATCGCACGGACAGCCTATTACGGCGACGCGTATCCGTATTACGGCGCCGCATATCCTTATGCTGGCAGCTACGCCTATAGCGGCGGTTACGCATCCGACTACTGCTCACCCTACGGCTACGGCGGCTATTATCCCCGTTACAGCGTCGGGCGCTATTACGGCTATTGGTAAGCTCCGTCGCGCTCAGTCGTCAGACTGTTTGAGCAACGGTCAAACTTGCGCGCAAGCCGGGCCGGCGCGTCAGATGCACAGCCGAAATAGCTCACTGCTTACGTGCATCTCGACGCATCGATTTCCGCATTAGCTTGATCCAGATCAAGCACAAACACAGTTGTTGAACGACCGTGACATCGCTGCGAGCCAGGCGCGGACCTGGTCCGGTGCGCCAATCGAGACTACACAACGGGAGATGTGTCATGAAGGCGAGCGCTGCTCTCAGAACTGAAGTCGATACCGGAGATTGCTGGAATGGCTTTCGGCCAGGCGATTGGCAACACGCGATCAATGTACGCGACTTCATCATACGCAACGTGACGCCCTACTCGGGCAACGAGAGTTTCCTCGCCGGACCATCGCAGCGCACGATGAGTGTGTGGGCTAAGCTTCAGCCCTATTTCGCGGACGAGCGCAAAAAAGGGGTACTGGCCGCTGACACCAAGAATCCCTCGACCATGCTTGCACACGATGCAGGCTATATCGACCGCGATAATGAGGTGATCGTCGGCTTGCAAACCGACCAGCCCTTCAAACGAGCGATTTTCCCCTTTGGCGGTCTGCGCATGGTCGAGGCCGGCCTGAATGCGGCCGGCATCGAACCGGATCCCGCGGTGCACGAGACCTTCACAAAATATCGCAAATCGCACAATGACGGGGTGTTCGATGCCTATACGCCCGAGATCATGAGCTGCCGCAGGTCCGGCATCATCACGGGCCTTCCAGACGCCTATGGCCGCGGGCGTATCATCGGCGACTATCGTCGCGTCGCGCTCTACGGCACTGATCGTCTGATCGAGGCGAAGAAGGCCGAACGCGCGCAGATCTACGACATGTGGCCAAGCGACGAGATTATCCGGATGCGCGAGGAGCTATGCGAGCAGATCCGTGCGCTCCAGGATCTCGCTTCGATGGCAAAGCTCTATCATCACGACATCTCGAAGCCCGCCGCGAATGCCCGGGAGGCTTTCCAGTGGACCTATTTCGCTTATCTCGGCGCCATCAAGGAAGCCAATGGTGCCGCGATGTCGATCGGCCGCATCTCGAGCTTCCTCGACATCTACATCGAGCGCGACCTGAAGGCGGGACTTCTTGATGAAGCACGCGCTCAGGAGCTCTGGGACCAACTGGTGCAGAAGCTGCGCATCGTGCGCTTCCTGCGCACGCCGGACTATGACGCGTTGTTCAGCGGCGATCCCTACTGGGCCACCGAATGCATTGGCGGCATGGATCTCGATGGACGGCCACTTGTCACCAAGAGCAGCTATCGGATGCTGCATACGCTCTACAATCTCGGTCCGGCCCCGGAGCCGAACATCACGGTGCTCTGGTCGCGCCACATGCCAGCGCCCTTCAAGCGCTACTGCGTGAAGGTCAGCCGGGACACCTCCTCCCTTCAATACGAGAACGACGATCTGATGCGACCGTTCTGGGGGGATGACTATGGCATCGCCTGCTGTGTCTCCGCCATGCGGCTCGGCAAGCAGATGCAGTTCTTCGGCGCACGCGTCAATCTGGCAAAAGCCCTGCTCTACGCCATCAATGGCGGTCGCGACGAAGTGTCCGGCGAGCAGGTCGCGCCGCGGACCATGCCGGTGACCGGCGAGTTCCTCGACTACGACGACGTGCATGCCAAGTTCGACGCCACGATGGAATGGCTCGCCGAAACCTATGTGCATGCGATGAACTGCATCCACTACATGCACGACAAGTATTTCTACGAGCGCCTCGAGATGGCACTCCATGACCGCGACATCCTGCGCACCATGGCTTTCGGGATTGCGGGGCTTTCGGTGGTGGCCGACAGTCTGAGCGCGATCAAATACGGGAAGGTCCGTGTCACGCGGGACGACACTGGCCTGATCGTCGATTATCAGAACGAAGGCAACAAGGAGACGCCCCAATTCGGCAACAATGACGATCGCGTCGATCTGATCGCGTCGCGCATCGTCACGAGCTTCATGGAGAAGATCCGCAAGCATCCGACCTATCGGAACGCGACGCACACCCAGAGCGTCCTGACGATCACGTCGAACGTCGTCTATGGCAAGGCGACCGGCAATACACCGGACGGACGGCGCAAGGGCGAGCCATTCGGCCCGGGCGCCAACCCGATGCACGGACGCGACAGCCATGGCTGGCTGGCCTCCTGCCTGTCGGTGGCAAAGCTGCCCTACAAGGATGCGCAGGACGGCATCAGCTACACTGTCTCGGTCGCCCCGCAGAAGGCGAAGCTATCCGAGGACCAACTGCTGGATGAGGCGGTGAAGGCGTTCGACGTCTATTTCGATCGCGGCGGCTTCCATATGAACCTGAACGTGATCGACAAGGAGACACTCGAAGACGCGATCAAGAACCCGGACAAGTATCCGCAGTTAACGATCCGCGTTTCCGGCTACGCCGTCAATTTCATCCGACTCACTCCGGAACAGCAGCGCGACGTCATCTCTCGAACCTTCCACGGCCAGATCTGACCGAGGTGCACATGTCTACCGTGCAGACACTGGAGCCCGGAAGTCGCCATGACCTCCGGGTGGGAAAATCGCCCAACGCGCCAGACGACGACGCGTTCGAGGACGAGGAAGGCACGTTCGGCTACTGCCATTCCTACGAAACATCATCGCGCTACGACGGTCCGGGTCTTCGCGTCGTGTTGTTCGTTTCGGGCTGCTTCCTTCGCTGTGTCTATTGTCACAACCCGGACACCTGGCACCTCAAGGACGGGACTTATGTGTCCGTCGATCAGGTGCTGAGACGCCTCGCCGCTTTTGCGCCGTCCATTCGCGAACTCGGCGGCGGGCTGACGATCTCCGGCGGCGAGGCGATGGTGCAGCTCGCTTTCACCAAGCGCATCTTCGCCGGCGCGCGCCGGATGGGCCTGCACACCGCCATTCAGACTTCCGGCTTCCTGGGCGACAGTGCCGACGACTCCTACCTCGAGGAAATCGACCTCGTTCTCCTCGACATCAAGAGCTCAAATCCGGACACGTATCGACGCGTCACCGGCCGTCCCCTGGCGCCAACGCTCCGTTTCGTCCGGCGTCTCGAAGCCATGTCCAAGCCGGTCTGGGTTCGCTTTACCCTCGTGCCGGGCGAGACCGACGATCCCGCCAACGTCGATGGCATCGCGCGCCTGGTCGCTCCCATGAAGAACGTTGAATGGGTCGAAGTGCAGCCTTTCCACCAGATGGGATCGTTCAAGTGGAAGGCGATGGGTCTGGATTACAAACTCGAGAACACCGAGCCGCCCAGCAAGGAGCTGGTGGACCGCGTGATCGAACAATTTCGGGCAGCAGGATGCCGCGCACGCTGAGCGGCGATGATCCGGGGGATTCGAGAGATGTTGGATTTCGCGCGCGACATTATCGGAAGCCAGCCCATCCTGACGGCATTCCTGGCGATCGGACTGGGTTATCTGATCGGTCAGATCAGCATCTTCGGGTTCTCGCTGGGGGTTGGTGCCGTCCTGTTCGTAGGTCTGGCCCTCGGCGCCTTTGCGCCGAAGGCGCAGATCATCGGACCAATCGGCCTGACCGGCCTGATCATGTTCCTCTACGGCATCGGCATTCTCTATGGACGGCAATTCTTCGAAGGCATGAGCGGCGTTGGGCAGAGATACAATCTGCTGGCGCTCGTGGCCTGCCTTGCCAGCCTGCTCGTTGCACTCGGCCTCGGTCACCTGCTCAATATCAAGGTAGGCCACACGCTCGGCATCTATGCGGGATCGATGACGAGCACGGCATCGCTGCAGGCCGCGCTCGACGTGATGAAGAACAAGGACCCGTCGATCGGCTATTCCATCGCCTATCCGTTCGGCGTCATCGGCCCGATCCTTTGCATCTATTTCATGACGCGCCTGGTGAAGCCGAAATTTCCGGCTAAAGCGCAACGCTTCCACATGGCCGAGATCCTGATCGGGCAGGCTTATGCCGGAAGGACCCTGCATGAGCTGCAAAGCAATCCCCTGACCGACGTTCAGGTCACGATGATCCGGAAAGACGGACATAATATCGTCCCGACGCCCGACACGCTGCTGGCCGCTGGTGACGCGGTTCTCCTCGTATCCGACAGCCAGGACGCCATTGCAGCCGCTGCCGCTCATCTTGGGCGCCTGGAGCCCGGCAGACTGGCGAGCGATCGAGCGGACCTCGACTATATCCGCGTCTTTGTCGGAAAGGCGAATGTCGTCGGGGTGCCGCTGGCCAGTCTGCCGATGCCCGCCGGCTACCCGACGCATCTGCTGCATGTAAGGCGCTATGACGCCGACCTTGTACCGTCTCCCGATCTCATGCTGGAATTCGGTGACCGGGTCGGCGTGCTGACGCCGCCGGATCGCAAGGAAGAGATCCGACGCCATTTCGGCGACACGGTGAAAGCCGCCGCCGAATTCAGCTATGTCTCGCTCGGGCTCGGAATGGTGCTCGTCGTGTTGCTCGGCCTCATTCCGATCCCGATTCCGGGGATCGGCATCGTCACGCTCGGCATTGGCGGCGGGCCGCTGATCGTCGCGCTCATTCTTGGCAGGCTGCGCCGGACCGGGCCCCTGCTCTGGACCATGCCCTTGCCGGCAAACATCGTCCTGCGCAATTTCGGTCTGGCCATGTTTCTCGCCACTGTCGGCGTCAATGCCGGACAACCTTTCGTGCGCACCGTCGCGGAATCCGGATTCACGATGCTGTTCATCGGCGTCGCCGTTCTCCTGACGACGGTCTCCATCGTTCTGCTGGCGGGCCACTACATTTTCAAGATTCCTTATGATGACCTGGTGGGGGTGGCGTCCGGCGCGACGGGAAACCCGGCCATTCTGGTCTATTCGACAAAGATGGCCCCTACCGAACGTCCGGATATCGGCTACGCGATGATCTTCCCGTCGATGACGCTGGTGAAGGTAATCGCAGCGCAGATCGTCGGACTGCTGGCGACGAGTGGCGCCGGTGGATAGCGCCGCCAAGGGCCATCGGACCCAGCGGCTGAACCTGCCCGGCGGCCCATCCACACCGCAACCGCAGATCTTCAACATGCATGCCTACAGCCCGGCCGAGATCAAGGAGGCCGTCGAGAAGGTCGGCGTCAAGAAGGCAAACCTGCCGCTGCTGACATCCTTCATGCTCGCGGTGGTCGCAGGTGGAGGCATCGGCTTTGGCGCGATCTACTTCACGATCGTCGCGAGCGATGCCTCCCTGAGCTTTGCGACCGTCCGCGTGGTCGGTGGCCTCGTCTTCAGTCTGGGGCTGGCCCTCGTCCTGGTCGGCGGCGCCGAACTCTTCACCGGCAACAATCTGATCGTGATGGCATGGGCCAGCAGGAGCGTGTCCACAAAAACGATTCTGCGGAATTGGGCCATCGTCTGGTTTGGCAATCTGATCGGCGCGCTCGGGCTCATCATTCTCGTATTCTTCTCCCATCACCTCGAAATGAATGATGGCCGCATCGGCTTGACCGTGCTGAACACTGCAGTCAGCAAGATCCGTCCCGATTTCGTGACGCTGTTCTTCAAGGGCGTCCTCTGCAACATTCTCGTCTGTGCGGCCGTCTGGCTCGCCTATGCGGGCAGATCTGTGGCCGACAAGATGATCGCTGTCATATTGCCAATCTCCGCATTTATTGCGGCCGGGTTCGAGCACTGCGTTGCGAACATGTATTTCCTGCCTCTGGCCTGGCTCATGACCCAGACCGGACAGGTGCCGGCCAATATCGACGTATCCTCGATCACCATCGCGGGGATCGCGCACAACCTCGTCCCGGTGACGCTCGGCAATATCGCGGGAGGTGCCGGTCTGGTCGGCATCGTCTACTGGACGATCTACCGAGCGACATTCGGCACATCATATCGCGGCGAAAAGTAGCCGGTCTTTGTCCCGCCGCATGCGAAAACCCGCTCTAGCGCCGCCCAAGCAGAGACCGCCGAAAGCCACTGTCGCTTGCTTCACGCCGGCACACAAAAAGTCCCGCCATGCCTCGTCCATACTTCTTGTGTCGCTTCAGATAGTAGACGCCTTTGCGGAAATCGAGCCAGACAACCGCATCCTCCGGACAATGCGCCTGCGCCTGTCCTTCATAGCGATACATAGCGAGCGGCAGGGCATCGGCGGTCGTCGGAGCGACTGCGACGATGACGGCGATCAGAGCGGCATGCTCGCAGTAACGACGAGGAAGCGCTACCAACGGTGGCGCCACATCACACGGAGCCTCATCGCTCGCCATGCGCGTCACTCCTTGAGCTCGATCGTGACCTGACCGAGATTGGTCGCCAGTTCGATGCCCATGCGCGGCCCGCGCAGAGCCATCATCACCCCGTTGCCGTTGACCAGCTGGACGCCGCCGATGCCGGCCATCACCGCGCCTCCGCTGCCGACCAAACTGTAGGTCCCGGCGAAGTCGCCGATCTTCCTGATGCCTGTCACCCATCCCTTGAACCGGACATAGGACACGCCGGCCGTGAATCCGAGACTGAGGCCGGATACCGTGAACGGATAGTCGCGACCGCGATAGGTAACGGTGCCGCTGCCACCGCCGGCTCCGAGCAGCAGCCCCCCTTTCAACAGTTTGACCCGAACATAGCCGGGCGCCTGAGCCAGGGATGGCGTCACCGGGATGATCGATGTCAGGAGCGCGATGACCAACAGGCGGATCGCTAGCCGAGCCAGCTGCGGTGATCGGTGCTCAGGGCTTTTCTGCATCGATCTTCTTCCAGGTCTGATCGGGATCGAACAAGGACATGCGCTTGACGATGCGCTCGGTCTGCGGCCCGAGATCTTTTTCGTAGACCGTTCCGGCATGATTGACCAAAAAGGTCTTCACGCCGGAATTGCCGTATTCGGCGGGCCAGGCGACAAGCCCGTGGCCGCCGGTCATCTTGCCCTTGATCAGATAGATGAGCGAGCCGCCGGGGGCGTTGGATCCTTGCGCTTTCAGTATCCGGAAATAGTAGCCGTGATAGGGCTGCGGCTTCTCGCCGATCTTGTAGCCCTCGGCCGACGCTGCGACGACGAGTGCCCCCAATGGGCTCGGATCGCTGTCGTCACGCCAGAACAGTCCGTCTTTCTTGCCTGGCGTCGAGACGAAGCGCTGCGCATAGACGCCAGCCCCCTCGCCACGGTCCTTGTCGGCATATTCGTTCTGGGCATCCACGTAAGCGAGGCACGCCTGGATCGCATCGAGTTCGTTGCGGCCGATACGGCGATACAGGACCTCGATGCGGCCCTCCTCGGCATCGAATTCCCAGCCCGCTGCGGTGTTGATGAGCGGTATCGGAAACGGGAACTCTTCCGTGCCGAGCAGTAGCGTTGCTCTCCTGTTGCGATCCGCTCTTATCGCATGCCCGGCGTCATACATGGATGTGAAGCGTAGACGCGTATCGGCATCGGCCACCTCGTCACCCGACGAGACAAGGTCTTCGCCGGACTTGCCGAGAACTTTCAAAATATCCTTCGGACCGCTCTTGATTGCGCTGGCCAGCGCTGCAGCAGCGGCTTCGGGGGACGAGAAGGACTGTTGCGCACCGGACGCCGTATTCATGAATACGAGCGCGAGGATAGCCAGGAGACTGGTGCGTGCCATGAGACGAACTGATCTTGGGACGGTCATGGCAAGACCTCCAGAGGAACTTGCAAAGGAATTTTTGCGCCCGCTGCCAGCCAGTCGCGATAGGTGCGGAACGTCAGCCCGAGCGTCTCGTACCGGACCTGCAGATAGCCATCGCCGCCGCGCGTCACAGCCTCCGGCACCACGCTTTCAACCTCCTGCGCCATCACGCCAACGTAGGCTGTCCGGCTGCCGAGATAGCTGAAGCGATAGTAGCCGAGACCGTTAGCGAGGTGACCGAGCAGAACCACGTCATGCTTCAGCGCGATATCGGACCGACGTCCGCCACCCCCGCCCCGGAAGCCGCCGCCCCCACCGCCGCGGAAGCCCCCGCCGCCATGGAAGCCGCCTCCACCGGCAAAACCACCTCCACGGCTACCAGCAAACCTTGCGCCGCCGCCGCGCGGCATGCTCGCCATGCTGGATCGTCCGCGCGCCGACGCCGCGGCCGCCGCGCGACCGGACGACATGTTCATCGCGGCACCGCGGTTTCCTCCGCCACCACGCTTGGCCGCGCCGCCGCCGCTGCTGCGGTTTGCGGCCCGTGCGCGATCTCCACCACCTTTTGCACGATTGCCTGCATTGGCGCGGTCAGCACCAGTTCTGGCTCGATCCGCTACCCCAGCACGATCTCCACCACCCGGTCGGTCGCGCGCGCCAGCGCGGTCGCCGCCTCGATCGCCAGCGCCCTGGTTCGGACGCAGCACCTGCTGCCCGTCCCGACCGCGGAAATCCATCCGGTTGGCGGCGCCGGCCCTCTGATTGCTGTTACCAAAGCGTTGCTGGACATTGGCGTTGTTGTAACGGACGCCCTGCCGATGGGCCGGGTTATGCTGCCAGCCGTTTGCGACATTAGTGGCGCGATGGTTGACATAGACATTCCGATTGCCCCAGTTGCAACCACCGCCCCAGTAATTGCCCCAACGGCCGATCGCCCATGCGGTGCCGAAAGCGACGCCCGCGGCAATCACCCCAGCGCCGATATAGGATGGATACCCGAAGTAGTAGGGCGGATAGGACGCATAGGGCCACGTCCCGTACACCGTTGCAGGATCGTAATACGGCACATAAACCGCTGCGGGATCCGTCGACTCGATAACGACGACCTGCCTGTTCTCCTGAGTCCTGACGCTGACCTTCTGCTGCTTGGTCGTCACAAGCTTCTTGTTGTCATAGGCCTTGGAGCGAAGCCGCTGGATTGCATCCATCACATCCGGTTGCTGCGCGAGGACGGCATCGCCGAGGCTCTTGGTCCATTCGATCTTGTCACTCATCATGGCCAGCACGTCTGGGGTGCTGACCAGCGCCTTGACACTGTCATCCCATCCCTGCTTGTCCACTGCCGTTTTCAGCGCGTCGCCCTTCAGCGATTTGCGCTCCTTGAGCCAGCGATCGGCCTGGACCAATTCCAGCGGATAGGTCGATGCCGCCAGCACATTGGCAAGCAACTCGTCGGGATAGAGCGCGATGGGCGCGACCAGCGCCTCGAGTTGCTCCGGCTTGAGCGGTTCCGCGCTCGAATTCCCCTGGCTTACCGCAGGTGCCGACGGAGGCGCGCTATCGGTCGACTGGGCCGACACTGCAACAGGAACGGCCACTGTCATTGCAAGAATGATCAGGATCTTGCGCCAGCAAAACATCGCACCCCTCCTCCGGCATCGGCATGCGCAGGATCGGAGAGGCCAAGACGAGTCCCTTGATCGAGATCAAGGAAACGCAACCTCTCAAGCGCCAGCTCTCATGCCGGAAGAGACCGCCCGCGAAGAGCCGGGACCGTCACGGTGATCAAGGCCCCTCCCGTTGCCTGATTGGCAGCCGTGATCCTTCCCTGATGCGCCTCGACGATCGTACGGGCAATGGCAAGACCCATTCCCATGCCGTTGGGCTTGGTGCTGAAGAACGGGTCAAAGGCCTTTTCGATGGGCTCATGGACGATTCCAGGGCCGGTGTCCCTGATGCTGATCTCGGCGTGGTGATTGCGGCGGGCGGTCGATATGGCGACCTCGCGCGTTCGCGCATCCGCATCGCATACTGCATCCATCGCGTTGATGATCACGTTAAGGATGACCTGCTGCATCTGCACCGGATCGCCCTTTATGCGCAACACGCCGGGGGACGGAGTGAATTTCAGCGTCACTCCGCGTCGATCGGCGACCGCTGCAATGAAGCCAATGGCTTCTCTGATCGTTTCATTGAGATCGATGTCACGCGTCTCGAACGGCGTCTTCTTCAACATTCGACGAAGACGACGGATCACCTCACTTGCCCGCTGATCGTCGCGCCGGATATCGGCCAGAATTTCCGCGATCTCGTCCAGATCAGGCGTTTCTCTCTTGAGCAGGAGTTCGGCTGTCTCGGTATTGGTGAGAATGGAGCCAAGTGGCTGATTGAGCTCATGGGCGATCGATGTCGTCAACTCGCCGGCGGCAGAATATCGATTGACATGAGCGAGTTCCGACAGCCGTTGCCGGGCCTCGACTTCTGCAAGGCGTCGACGGCGGCGTTCATGGAGCAGACCGCAGATCAGTCCGGCCTGAACCAGAATAACTGCCGATATCAGCATGACCTGCCAACGATACCGCTCCCAGATATCGAGCTCACGGAACAGAACTTCGCTTCCGGGCGGCAGATTGGTCTCGCTGATGCCCCAGCGTCGCAACTCCCGCCAGTCATATTTGGGCAGCGCGAACCCGAGCGGCTCGAATTTGATCTGCCCCGGCTTTTCACCACCCAGGACCCGGATTGCGGCATCGACGGTCTTATTGCTCGTCTCGGCGATGGAATGCATTGGGCCGCCAACCGTCTCGCCGTTAAAGAAGGCTTCCTGGTAGGAAAAGATCGGCGCGTTGGCGACGGCATAGAGGCTTCGCAGCGCGAGGTCTCCTTCCTGACTGACACCAGCTGCATCGATCGACATCAACCCCCAAAACAAAACCGTATGTGGCGGAAGAGCCGACGCCTTCTTGAGGATTTCCGAGTACGGAAGATCCGTGAGATAGTCGAACGTGACCCGGCCTTCCAATGGCTTCAGTTCCCGCTTCAGTTGATCGAGCCAGAATTTCTCCAGGGCGGAAGAGCCAATCACAACGGCGATCGTCTGGGTATCCGGCAGCACCTGAAGGATATTTTTGATAGCGGTCAGGAAATCATTACGGACCGAAATCACCGTATCGTTGTCTGTGAGGTCAGCGCGGTTGACAAGGCGGTCCTCCAGGACCGTCAGGACCATCGGCGTCCCGGGAAACAGGCGCTCGCGATACTTCTGCACGAATCTGGCCGCAGGCGCTCCAACGCTGAGTACGAGATCCGGTGGATGATCGTGATACAGCGAATTCAGGTAATCGACAAACGGCGCTTCGGGGCCGGGGTTATTGAACCGTGCCGTCAGAAGCGCGTGCTCCTGGATATCCAACGGCCACGGAGACTGCCGCTCAAGCATTGCCTTTATGCTACGCGCATACTCGCTCCAGGGACGGAAGTCCCGACCAAACGAATGCAGCAAGAGCACGCGCTTGGAGCCACCGCGCTCTGTGGCACCGGCGGGTCCCGGCGCAAAAGCCATCCATACCAGCAAACAGACACAAAGACGCGCAACACAACGTGGGAGGTCTACGACAGCAATGCGGGTCCGCTGCCCCATCTTCTTGCCCAACCGCCTGAATCCGCGACCAGCTACTGTTCTACAGTGGCAGCCTCAACCCATCGGTGCAATCGCCCGGCTCGGCAGCCCCTGCGTCAACAGCGCGTGATCACCCGTCCGTAAGCATCGACGACCTGTTGGCACGTCGAACCGTAATAGGCGCCTGCGGCGCCCACTGCTGCGCCCGCAGCCACGGCTCGACGGGTCGTCCGGCGTGCCACGCCAGCATAGCTCATGGGCGTCAGCGGTCGCCCGACCCGAGCTTCGGCGGCCGGAAACACACCATGGGCAAGGATATTCTCGCCGCTCCATGACCACCCCGCGGCACAGGACATCACGGCGGCCGCCATGATAATTGCCTTTCGCACCTGTTTCATTTCTTTGCTCCCGATGCTGCCCCCGGGGGAATCTCGTCGAATTCGGCCATGACGCCGGCTTGCAGATCGACCTTGGTCAAGCCTGCCGGCGGCTTGAATGCGAACGTGTCGGCATCCGCGACGGGATCGGTCTTCCAGTCCCTGATCCGCAGTGTGTATTGCGGCGCACCAGTGACTGCCTTGCTCGTGATGACATACTTCCGCGGCAGCGGCCGCGCTCCCGCCTCGATCCAGATCTGCCAATCGACGTCCACGCCGCGGAACGCCAGATGCTCGCATTCCACGCCATCGACCATGCCCTGCCCAATGTGCTGCGCATGGACGACATTGGACATCAACTCGTCATAGGCATTGGTCAGCAGCAGATCCGCCCCTGGTATCGCGACACTTGATCGGGTTTGGATCAGATCGATGAGCTGATCCACTGTGCCGACGAGATCGGCCTGTACATAAACCTTGGCATTGTTGCCATAGATCGTCGCTGTCTTGCCGTCATAGATAAGATCGACATCCGTATAACCGCCTGTTCGACTGATGCGAAGCTTGTCGGGACGTGCGATCTGAATTTTGCCCGAGCTTGAGAATTGGATCTTCTCCAGTTCGGCCGTCACGACCTCGACATCGCTCTCGAATGTCGCCGAGAATGACTTCTGCGCGACGGTGTAATCTGCCATCGCCCGGAGGATTTTCGCAGGATCGTCCGCCCTTGCTTCGGGAATTGTGACTGCAAGTAAGACTGTCGCTAGCGTCACGCGGGCAACAAGCCTGCTGCCCTTCCCCGTTCGCGTTCTCGCACTCATGGTCGTGCTCCATGCTCTCGTTCAATTCGACGGTTGGAGATAACCTCTCATCGACTATCGCCGGGTGCGCTACCTAATCATCCGGCGGTGCGAGACCTGCTAGATCTGGCACCGATAGTATTCCACTTTCATTTCCGGCATTCCCGGAAATTCGCGAGAAATCGTGTTATCGTCAATCACGTTCAGGATGAACTGAACGTGCGAAAGCATGATGCTGGAGGCGCAAGCGGCAACAAGATTGATCGTTCTGTCGCTCTCCTTCTTTGATGTGATCTTGCAAATCTCATGCTTGCCACGAAGCCGACTTGGCTCGACGATGAAGCCACCACCGTACACTCCCGAAAAATTCGAAAATCCGATCTGCTTATCGCGCCCTCTGCGGTTGAATACCTTGCTACATTGATCCGCGCTCGTCGCCCAGGCACCATTGAGCTCGACCGCACCTGCATTAGACGAGAGTGTCACCGCCAGTAATGCGACTGCTGCGACGACCATCATTCCTTGGTGCGTAATCATTTGATTTCCTCTTAGTGACCGCTCAACACCAGAGTTTTGATGGGCAACAGAAGGGCCTGGATTCTCAGCAACAAGGCATGCACAAGCGCTGTCGCGTCGACCGCGTGCAACGCAAAGCTCTTCAATGCGCCGGTCTTCGGATCGGCAATGATGTCGTGGTTGCTGGTATAGGCATTGACGACACATGAGCTGCCCGGCGTCACTCCTTCGAGGCCACCTTTGTAGAGCGGTTCCAGGAAGACGAGTATCGAGCCGGGCCGCTGCAGATTCTGCGGATCAATTAACAGTTCACCACCACGGAACTGACCGGCAGCAATGAAATCCTGCACACTGGTGACGACCAGCGGAATAATGGTCCAAGGCTTGGAGATACAGGCAGCTTCGGCGACCATGCCGGGCTTCATGACCTGAGCCTCGATTTGACTAAATCCCGCCTGCAAGCTGCGCCGACCCGCACTGTCGGGGATGAGAACGCCCCCCGGCCGCATCAGCTGATTGACGACATCCCCCGTACGAACCAGAAACTGTTCGACCCGCCCGTCAACTCCCGCACGCACAAAGGTCTTGTCGACATCCACTTGCGCTTGTGCGAGCGCGGCCTCGGCGCTCGCCTTTTCGGCTGGAAGAAGTGTCGAGACGCGTAATAGCGATGTCTCCCTCACGGCTGTGGCCGCATCAATGCCGGACTGCCGCTGATCGACCAGAACCTGCAGTTTTTCGATATCGCGCTGCGGCACGATCCCGGGATTTCGACGCTGCAACTCGGACTTTACGTCGAGCTCGTCTTTGGCCTGCTGATAGGACGCTTTCGCTTCGCCGATCTGAGCATCCGCCTTGGCCACATCGGCGCGCGCCGAAATAAGCGACGCCTCGACCTCGGCAATCTTGCGCTTCGCCGTCTCAAGTGCAGCGTCCTGCTTCGAACTGTCGAGCCTGAACAAGACATCACCCGTCTTGACATTGGCTGTAAAGCCAACATTGACCTCCGCAACCCTGCCTGAACCCTCGGGCAGGATGGGGACTGTCCGGAAGTAGATCGCCGCCGATGATGTCGACGGATGGAAATAGAAGATCATCGTGATCAACGCGACCGTCAGCATCAGGCAACCGGTAATCCCCCATCTCAATTCGTACCAAACCGAGAAGAAAGTGATCTCCTTGCCGAACCGCTTTCCTTGCCTGTAACGACGATAGAGATAGTCAGGAATGATCGTCACCAGTGAGCAGATCATGAGTTCAAGCATGGTCGTGAACTCCTGCCCTGAGGGAAGGCTGAACAGCGGGCTCGCTCTCCTGCGCGGCTTCAGCATCAACCTCCGTTGCACCTGCCGATGGCGCGACGCTCGCGATGCGTTCAACGGAGTCCGCTATGCTTCGTATGGGCGTTCCGAAATCCGGTAGATCGATCATCGCGAGCAGCAGACCTGCAACCCAGAAGATGTGCATATGCGTGAAAAGCGATATCAGGCCGAGGACGCCAACAATTTCGAACTGCATCTTATGCGTTCTATGCGCCATGCGTTCAGGCAAGCTGTGCAGCTTCCAGTAAAGCGTGCCCACCCACAGTACGGTCACAAGGAGAAAAGCGCCCATCACCACCATGAGATTATCTGTTCCGTCGGCGCCGGGGACGAAGAAGGGCACGTGATGGGGAGCTGCCGGATGCATCTGATCGCTCAAGTCTGCTCTCCTTCCCGCTTCCATGCAGCGCGCAGCCACGCTTTGAAGCATGCCTTCCTGCAGTGAGCTCAGCTTGATTTGGATCAACAAAACGAGGACGCCCGCCTCCTAACCTTGCAGCGACGCCGAAGGCGACAACCAAGGGGAGATGTGTCTCATGTCTCGCAGCATCGACGACCTCATTCCAAGTGCCCTGCAGATCAGGAAGGAAGCAGCAATCAAGGACGCGGAGGCGGCTGACAAATATGCGCGCCTGGCCGCGACGGCAGAGGCGGAGAAGCGCGCGCTCATCGAGCGACTGAGCCAGCCGTCTGGCAAAAGCGAAGCCGAAAAAGTCCAGCTCGCCTCCTCCATCATCCAGCGGGCGGTTCGTAGCGGATTGTCCGAGGTTCAGGTCTACCGATTTCCGAATTCGCTGTGTACCGACAAGGGGCGTGCGATCAATCAGCAGGAGAAGGGCTGGGAGACGACACTGACCGGAATTCCTGCCGAAATCTTCCAGCTTTGGAAAGACTATCTGCAGCCACGTGGCTACCGCATCGGATACCAAACCATCGAATATCCCGGCGGCATGCCCGGCGACATCGGTATCACCATTTCCTGGGGCGAGTGATCATCCCTCTGCAGGGTCAACCGTGGAACCATGACATGTCAACGACTGTCCCGACCGAGCGGCTGAAGCGCAAGGCCTACGAGAAGCAGCTTGAAAAACTCCAGATCGAACTTTGCCATTTGCAGACATGGGTCAAGGCCAACAAACTGAAGGTCATCGTGATCTTTGAAGGACGGGATGCCGCCGGCAAAGGTGGCGCGATCAAGGCGCTCACCGAAAAAGTGAGCCCACGGGTCTTCCGCGTCTGCGCCCTGCCGGCGCCGTCCGATCGCGAGAAGTCACAACTGTTCCTGCAGCGTTATATCAAGCAATTCCCGGCGAGCGGTGAAATCGTGATTTTTGACCGGAGTTGGTATAACCGCGCCGGTGTCGAATATGTCATGGGATTTTGCACCCCTGCCGAACACAAGCGTTTCCTTGAGCTTTGCCCGCTGGTGGAAAAATTTGCCGTGGATGCGGGCATTATCCTGATCAAGCTGTGGCTCGAGGTCGGGATGAAAGAGCAGGAAAAGCGCTTCAACGCCCGGATCGAGGATCCGCTCCGGCAATGGAAGCTCAGTCCAATGGATACAGAGTCATTTTCGCGCTGGTACGACTATTCCCGCGCGCGTGACATCATGTTCAAGGCAACCGATACGAAACATGCGCCATGGCGGTTGGTCCGATCCGACGACAAGCGGCGCGCCCGGCTCAATATCATCTCCCATATCCTCAAAACGATCCCCTACAAGAAGATCGTGCAAAAGAAGATCGACCTGGCCAAGCGATCATCTAAAGGACGCTACAACGATCAGGCCAGCTTGCGCAGGATGACGTTCGTCGAGACGAGGTATTGAACGCGCCGCGCGCTGCACAGCCTACTCGCCCCTGACAGCTCTTCCCTCCTTACTTCAATGCCAGGGTGACGCCGCCAACGGCCGCTGATACCTCGGCGCCAACTTTGGGGCCGCTAAGCTGCAGGATCACGCCTCGCCCGTTCTGGAGTTGTACGCTTCCGGCACCGGCCGCCAACGCACCGCCCGCCCCGACCACGGAATAATTGCCTTCGATTGATGTCGGCCCCTTCAATCCGATCGCACGCCCCGTCAGTTTAGTAGTCGAGGCCCCAATCGTGAAACCGACGCTCAGCCCCGAAACGGTGAAGGGATATCGCTTACCACGATACATTAGCACGCCTTCACCGCCACCAACTCCGACAATGAATCCGCCTTTCGTAAAGACCACGGCGACCTGACCTGTCTCGGCGCGCGGTGAGGTGATGAGGCCACCGGTTGCCACTAGCAGAGTGACGACGGCTGCGCAGATGCTGAACTTCCGCATGACTTTCCTTCCCTTCTGAAAGTGCGATGACTCGCCAATCCATGCGCCACTGGAGAAGGCGTCTGTTGATCCATATCAACGTCAGCGTGTGTCGCCATCGACGGTCGGCGTCACAGCATCTTGGAATTATCTTGCCTCACTTCATCGAGCATGTTGTCCATCCTCCGTGTCCAGTTCGCGCTATCGGTCTTCACAGCGAGACCGTCAGCCAGGAGTACGTCGCGGACCTCACCGCGCGCGTCAACGATCTGGAACGAGATGCCACGAGCGGCGAGCTGGTCATGCAGATCATGCAGCATTTTGACGCCCGCCAGATCGATGAACGGCGATGATGAGAGCCCGCAGATCACAAGTCTGGTATCCGGCAATGACCTCAGCTTGCTCAGCACGATTTCGATCACCGTTTCCGCATTGATATAAAGCAGCGACGCCTCGACGCGGAAGGCGAGCACGTCCGCCAGCGGCTCGACGTCCGGATGCCGCGCGCTGTCGGCATATCGGCCTGTACCGGGCAGTCGCCCGAGGATGGCGACATTTGGGTGCGATGCTCGTGCCAGCAGCAGGAAGATGGAAGCCAATGCTGCCAGCAGAATACCTTGAAGGATGCCCAGCAGAAGCACGGAGACGAGAGCAATCGCGGCCGCATAGAAGTCAATTCGGCTGATGCGCCACATCCGTATCAGGGCGGCACCATCGACCAGTCGGTAGACGGCGGTGCAAACGATTGCAGCGAGCACCGCCTTGGGCAGATTGGTCAGCACATCAGTGAGAAACAGCAGGCAGATCGCGAGTGTTGCAGAACAGACGATGAGTGCCAGGGGCGTTTTTGCGCCGGCCTGATCATTGACAGCGGATTGAGACAGCCCTCCGGCAACAGGATAGCCATGGCCGATCGCTGCGGCGACGTTGGCAGCCCCTAGCCCGAGGAACTCCTGCCGTGCATCAATCGCATCGCCATGCTTCGCCGCAAAACTCCGTGCCGCCGCCACACCTTCCACATAGGCGAGCAGCATAATCCCCGCCGCAAGTGGAAACAGTTCATTGAATTCCAGCAGGCCAAAAGTCGGCATAGCGAGGCTCGGAAGGCTCTTCGGAATGGCCCCTGTGACCGGAACGCCCAAGGCCGGCAAGCCCAGCATGGTCGCGACGATGACCGAAAGGATAACGATCGCCAGTCCCACCGGTCTGCCGGGCAACAGACGTTCGATCTGGAGCAGCACGATCGCCACAAGCCCGACCGTGAGCACGATCCAATTCAGCCCGCCGAGTTGCCCGACCAGTGTCACCAGACGATCGAAGAAATTGCG
>NZ_JBIISY010000277.1:0-7365 GCF_044340795.1 Tardiphaga sp. | reverse complement strand
GTAGGCGTTCATCCGGTGATACAGCCGCCGGATGTCCTTGTCCTGCATGGCGCTGAGGAGGACCTGGCCGACACCGGAGGTGGCCAGAGGCCGCTTCTGACCGATCTTGATGTGGTGTTCGACCGCGGCCGGCGCGTTCAGCACGTGAATATATTGCGCCATGTCGCCGTTGCGCGCCGCGAGCAGGACGAGCTGTCCGGTCCGCTTCTGGATAGCTCTCACGAGACGAGGCAGGGCGCCGTTCTCGAACAGCGGCGGATTGATCCAGCTGCCGAGGAACGGCACGCGATCGGTGGGCACATAGGTCCGCTTGCGGCGATTATAGTGCAAATATCCCATGGCCGTGAGGCTGCGCAGCAAGGCGGCAGCACTCGATTGCGGATAGCCGAGCGCCGCTGCTATTCCGGCAACATTTAGTGGTTGGCGGACATCGTCGAAGTATTCGAGGATCTCGAGCGTGCGTGCCGCGGACTTGATGACATGATCCTGATGGAAAAATGCTGAGAAGCTCTTGACCTTCATCGATCGTCTCTCTGAGTGGCGATGCCTTCTAAGATAAGCATCATTCTTAAACATTGTTCAGTATTCTGAACGGTGTTCACAGCTTGTCAAGCTGCAGGCTGACTAATCATTGTAGCTAGTTGCGTTGACGTTTAGCGGCTCAACGGCGGCCGTTGCCGCGTCTGGACGAGGAAATTGACACAGATGTGTTGAACGCGCCGGGACGCAGGGCGAGCGTTGACGCGCAGTTGCTCATTGCTCACGAATGGCGCGCAGGTGAATGGACGGCATTAGTCGATAGATCGCGGGTCAACGGAGCAAATGACGTGAGCCAGTGGCTAAACGAAGATCAAAAACAGGTGAGAGATTTGGTCCGCCGCGTTGCGCGCGAGAAAGTCGCTGCGCGTGCGCAGGCGATCGATCGCACTGCGGAGTATCCGCAAGACATGTTCGACATGCTAAGAGATCTCGGTCTCTTCACCCTGCCATTCCCTGCCGAATATGGCGGCGCCGGCAGCCTGCTGTCGGCCTGCGTTGCCGTCGAGGAGCTCGGTCGCGTCTGTTACAACACAGCCTATCTCTTAGTGCTACAATGGGTGCCGATCGGAGCCATGCTCGCTGGTGGATCGAAGCCGCAGAAGGAGCGCTATCTGCCGGGATTGAGCAGCGGCGCCATGCGCGGTGCCTTCTCGCTCACCGAACCGCAAAGCGGATCTGACGTTGCAGGCATCCGCACGCGCGCGGTGCGTGACGGCGCAGGTTATCGCCTCACCGGGCAGAAGATCTGGTGCACTAATTCCGGCAATGCGGATTTCGTGCTGGTCGCCGCGCGCACCGGAACGGATCAGACGCGCGGCAAGATCAACATGTTTATTGTCGAGAAAGGCACGCCTGGTTTCGAGGTCGGCGCAAAGGAAGACAAGATGGGCGCGCGCGGCGTCGGTGCGCATGCCTTGTTCTTCGACAATGCCTACATCCCGGAAGAGAACCGTCTCGGGGACGAGGAGACCGGGTTCAAGGTGACGATGGCGGCGCTGAACGACTCGCGCCCCATCATGGCTGCCCGCGGCGTCGGGCTGGCGCAGGGCGCGATGGATCACGCCATAGAATTCGTCAGCGGCCGCAGAGCATTCGGCCAGAAGGTCTCGGACTTCCAGGGCATCCGCTGGATGCTTGCCGACATGGCAATTCAGATCGCCGCCGCGCGCAATCTGACCTATGAGGCTGCGTCCGCAGTCGATCGCGGCATTCGCGGGACAGAACTCGGGCGGCTGGCCGCGACGGCGAAATGTTTTGCCACGGACACCGCGATGAAGGTTGCAACCGACGCCGTCCAGCTGTTCGGCGCGGCCGGCATCTCGAACGAGACCCCTATCAACAGATACTTCCGCGATGCGAAGGTGCTGCAGATCATTGAGGGGACCAACCAAATCCAGCGCAACATCATCGCCAAGACGTTGCTCGACTGAGAACTAACGGATAATAGGACAGGATCCGCTATGGAAACTCTTGGAATCGGATTACACTTCGAAGACGCGCCGCTCGGCCTGACTTTTAGGACCATCGGGCGTACGGTGACGGAAGCCGATATCGTTGGCTTTATCAACTGCACCGGGATGACCGAGGTGCTGTTCACCAACCTTGAATTCCTGAAGGAAGAGTCCGACATTAAGGGGCGGCTGGCGCCGGCCGCGCTGGTTTATTGCTTTGCCGAAGGTCTGCTTGTGCAGGCGACGATGCAACATACCGGCTACGCGTTTCTGAACATGGAGCTTGACGTCAAAGGGCCGGTTGTGGCCGGCGACACCATCCATGTGGAATGCGAGGTGATCGAATCCCGTCGCAGCAAGAAGCGGCCGAACCGCGGCCTGGTACGAACCAAGAATTCGATCCGTAAGCAGGACGGCACGGTAGTGATGGAATACACGCCGCTGCGGATGATGAAAGCGCGGACAACGGGATAGGCCGGCAATGACCGCTTCCAATCTCTCGCAACTCGACGCCGCAACAGGGCCGCTCGCGGGAATTCGCGTTATCGATCTCACGATCAACGTCCTCGGCCCCGTTGCCACCCAGATCCTCGGCGATATGGGCGCGGACGTGATCAAGGTCGAAGCTCCGGGTGGCGACGACATGCGGCGTATTGGGCCGGCGCGCAGCCATAATATGGGGGCCTTCTTCCTGTCCATGAACAGGAACAAGCGCTCGATCGTTCTCGACCTGAAGGAGGAGAGCGCGCGGGATACGCTGGTGCGACTGTCTGAGACAGCGGATGTGTTCGTCCACAGCATGCGCCCTAGTGCAGCGGAACGGCTTGGGATCGGTTACGCGGCGCTGTCCGCGCGTAATGCGAGCCTTGTCTATGCATCGGCCGGCGGATACCGCAACGATAGCAGCCGGCGCGACTGGCCAGCCTTCGATGACGTGATCCAGGCGGCATCCGGCATCGCCGCGATGAACGAGCGGGACGGCGAGCCGCGTTATTTCCCAACCGTAATCTGCGACAAGCTGTGCGGATACATTCTCGCATCCACAATCGGCATGGCGCTGTTCGCGCGCGAGCGCCGCGGCGGCGAAGGTCAGGAAGTGCATGTGGCCATGATGGATGCCATGGTCGGCTTCAACATGGTGGAGCATATCTGGGGTGGCGCGATCGACGAGCCGGATCTTGGCATGGGCTATAGCCGCATGCTCTCGGTGCATCGCCGGCCCTATCGCAGCAAGGACGGCTTTGTCGCCGTACTCGCTGTCAATGACGGGCAGTGGGAGCGGCTGTTCCAGGCGATCGGGCAGCCGGAATTGGCGGCCGATGCCCGGTTCGCTACCATGCAGGCGCGTGTGCGCAATATCGACGAACTGTATGGACTGATCGGAGCCGCTATCGCGCAGCGCACGACAGCGGAATGGGGCATTGTTCTGGCCGACGCGGACATTCCCCACGGCCCGGTGGAGGATTTTCAGCAACTCTATCGCAATGACTATCTTCACGAGCACCGCTTCTTCCGCCATCTCGATCATCCGTCGGAAGGCCGAATCACGGCAATGGGGCCGCCCGCGCAATTCTCTGCGACACCGGCATCGGTGCACCGCTTTCCTCCTCGATTGGGAGAGAATACGGACGAGATCCTGCGCGAACTCGGCAGCCGGTGAAGAGCGGAACAAAGAGTTGACAGGGCAGCATCCGGAGGTGGTGGATCGGCCGGTGTTGCGAAGCATCCCAGCTGCCGGTTCCTATTGTGGATTACAACGTGTCAGGCTGGTAGGAGCGTGTGCGGGCTGAATGAGCGCTGTTCAATCGCGATCGACCGACAAGACCCGCCCCACTGCGCGCCGGGCCGCGCGGGGTGTGGCGCCGCCGGAGGCGGCCAATATCGGCTCGCGCGCGCTTACGCGGATGCTTGGGATTTTCAGGACCATTGTACAGTTCCCCGACGGGCTCTCGCTGGCAGAACTCTCCCAGCGACTCGAAACGCCGAAGAGCAGCTTGCTGACTTTGCTCCGGCCGTTGGTGGCCAGCGACCATCTGGTTCATGTGAACGGGCGATACACTCTCAGCAATGAGAGCTTCGTGCTTGCGATCGGCATTCTCTCAGCGCGAAAGCTCGGAACCATTCTGCGCGGGTTGCTCGCAGAGGCGCAACGGCGTTGCCCGGAAACGATAATCTTTGCAACGATTAACAGGTCCACCAAAACCGTTACGTACAGCGATGTTCTCGAAAGTCCGCAATTCATCCGGTATTCGATTCCGGCGGGGACCGTGCGTCCGCTGTATACGTCCGCAGCGGGGCAGCTCTTGTTGGCCTATCAGGACGAAAAATGGCGCGAGCAGTATCTGCGTCGCGTGAACCTAGTGCCGCTATCTAGCCGGACGATCACCGATCGCGACATCCTTCGACGCAAACTTGATAACATCGCGCGTTCCGCACTGAGCGAAAGCGTCTCCGAGGCGATCGAAGGCGTCACAGGCATTGCCGCTCCAGTGTTCAGCGCGGATGGGGGACTGATCGGGGCGTTGCTAATTGCTGGTCCGACCGAACGCTATTGGCATGACGGTGGAGTGTGGAAAGTAGTCGCCACCGATGTGGCATCCCGTGCCTCAAAAGTTATCGGCAATTCGCCGGCCGGTATCTAGGCGATAGCAAATCAGAATGTGTTCATTTCGATCGCCTCCTGGCGAATAAATCTATCCGGTCGTTGCAAATATGCGCATTTCGGGTCTTCCCGTTTGCTGATAATAGGAGAGGCGTCAGAAACGCCATCCTCGCCCGTCGAGTGCGCAGTGGATTCGAGTTGATGGATGGTGACCCTAATTCTATGGCCGGGGGTATCGCACGCACTTGCGAACGGCATCACGAGGACTTCATTGGACCATAAGCGATTTTGAGTGTGCCCCTTATATCGGGTGGGACAAATATGCGTAATGGGACAAAATTTGCGCAGTTCGGCCCAAATTGGAAAGGGGGCGTCATCCATCGGGAATAAGGTGACCCAAGCCATTTGCTCAATTTTGGACAGGTGGACGGCTACTCAACCTCGCTCCCAAACGTTCGAGGACTTGCGGCCGGGCGCGCGTTGGCCAAATCGAGTTACCGGCTTTAAAACTACACTGAAAGCCAACCTTGCACCGCTGCAGCTTCCCGCCGACAATATTCCGGCGCTCCCAACATCTGGCGGTCAAACGCGATGCGCTTGAACCAATAGTGCAAGCCGAGCAGGTCAGTGAACCCCATTCCTCCATGCACTTCTGTGGTAAGACGCGCAACTTCTCTGCCGATTTCGCCCATATGAGCCTTGGCATGCAAGGCCGCAATGCGAGCGTCTTTCGGCAGTGCATCTTGCGCATAGGCCGCATACCACACCAGCGCGCGACACGGCTCCAACATTGTTGCTAGTTCCGCAAGCGTATGCTTGACGGCTTGAAAGGAACCAATAGCGCGATTGAACTGAATTCTCTGTTTCGAGTAATCGAGCGCTCTGTCGAACATGGACTGTGCGGCTCCCAATGTATCTGCGGCGAGGATAACTCTTCCCGCATCGGCAATACGAGCCGCCGCTAGTGGTGCATCGGTAGCTTCGTTCAGAATGATTGCTTCAGCGGCATCGAGTGAAAAGCCCGATATAGGTCGGGTGCGATCAAGGCTTGCGCGCACGTCAATGGTAACCCGCCTATCATCAGCATCGATAAGGGCTGCCCGGCCATCGGGTAGAAACAACAGAACGTGAGATGCGGCACCAGCGTCGAGAACCCCAGTCAAATGGCCACTAAGCTTGTTGCCGTCGAGCTGTGCTAAATTGCCTCCTGTTTGGCCGGCGCCGTCCACAAACGCCATGCCCATTCTTACTTCGCCGCTCGCTATCTTGGGAAGCCATTCCGCTTGCTGCTCTTTGCTGCCAAAAGACATCACCGCAAGCGGCGCCATGACGACGCTGGCTGGAAAAGGCGTGGGCGCAACATAATAGCCGAGACTTTCTGCAACAACGGCGGCGTCCAGTAACGCCAGTCCGCTGCCTCCGAAATGCTCCGGGACCAGAAGTCCCACGATACCCTGTCCGACCAATCGCTGCCACAGCGTCGCGGCAAATTCGGTGCCAGTTCCGGCGACCTTGCGCAACTTATCGAGAGAGAGCTCTTCTCGGAGAACTCCGCGCAGAGAGTTCTCAAGCAGTTGCTGTTCGTTACTAAGGCCAAACTCCATGGCTCACACCTTCTGGACGGGTTTGGCATCGGCCGTTGGCTCACGGGGCAAACCAAGCCCGCGCTCTCCGATGATGTTTTTCTGTATATTGGACGAACCACCACCGATGATCAGACCGATATCGTACATGTTGTCAATCTGCCACGTCGTGGCCTCATCGTCCTCTAGCGCTTCGCCTTTGGGCTCGTAAGGTAGACCGGCTGCACCAAGCACATCGACTGCTAAGGAAGATAAGCGATATGCGATCATGGTGCCGTTTAGCTTTACGATCAGGCGCCTGACACCCGAATCTTCATTTCTAGACTGCTCACTCAGCAACCGAAGACCGTGGAATTTCGATGCAAGAACTTCACCTTGAAGTCTGAGAAGCCGATCACGATACTCCGGATTCTGCATTAATGGCACGCCAGCCAAAGATGTCCTTCTCATAAGTTCGATCACGCGGGCGAACCGATGGGTAAGCTTATTGGGATCGCCAAGGAGAAGACGCTCGTATTTCAGTGTCACGTTCGCGACGTGCCAGCCATCACCCCGCTGCATCACAATCTGGTCGATTGGAACCCGCACATCGGTGAGAAACGTCTCGTTAAACTCGGCCCGCCCCGTCATTGTTGTCAGAGGACGAACCTCGATGCCGTCGGCGCTCATCGGGATTAAAAGATATGAGAGTCCACCGTGCTTGCTCTTATCTGCTTCGGTGCGGCAGAGCAGAAACATCATGTCAGCAAAATGCGCCGAACTGGTCCAGATTTTTTGACCATTGATTACAAAATGACCGTCCTCAACACGCGCATGCGTCTTTACAGCGGCCAAGTCTGAACCAGACCCCGGTTCGGAATACCCCTGACACCAGATAACCTCGCCGCGGATGGTCGGACCGATCCATTTTGTGCACTGCTCTCTGGATCCAACCTCAAGTAGGGTCGGTACGAGCATCGAGATTCCCTGGTTCATAATGCCGGCAGAAACACCGGCCGTCGAAAATTCGTCGGCTATGATCGCGAGTTCCATTACGTCTAGCGGGAGTCCGAAGCCGCCGTATTCCTTGGGAATGGTGCGTGCAAAATATCCACGCTCGAGAAGTAGATGCTGCCAATCCAGCGTCCGCCTGTCCGGTCGTTTACGACCGCCTCCGGTTCGGGGCGACGGGTCGCCGTATTGATTGATG
>NZ_JBIISY010000275.1:0-7387 GCF_044340795.1 Tardiphaga sp. | reverse complement strand
GGGCGCGCGCACCAGCTTGATGCCGAGCCAGACCAGATAGGCCGCGCCGATGAAGCGCACCCAGTCGAACCAGTAGCCCATGGTGGCCATCATGGTGGTGAGGCCGAAACCGACAATGGCGATGACTACCGCCAGCCCCGCTTGCGTGCCGGCAATCGTCACCAGCGCGGCACGGGTGCCGTAGCGCAGGCCGTTGGCGATCACCAGCGTGACATTCGGGCCGGGCAGCAACGCCAGCGCGATGCAGGCAACGACGAAAGTGAGATAGACCTGGAGCGACATCGGCGTTTCTGTTCCGGTTCTGTCGCGGTGGCCGAGCCACGGCGCGTTTGACGGAAACGAACCTAGCATCCCTGTCGCCCAACAAAAAAGGTCGGCGTGGCCGCCGGCCTTTCGATCTCTGTCCGGGCGACTAGAACTGCCCGGTCAGGCGCAGGCGCGGGCCATGGGTGTAGCGATCCGCGAGGAAGGTGGCGACGGCTGCGTTGTCCTGGTTCTGCACATTGATCAGCGCATCCATCCAGTAGCTGAGACCGAGCTTGAGATTCTGTGTCAGCCAGTAGGACACGCCGACCTGCAGATCCGCGCTGAACATGGTGGCAAAGCGCTCGGTGGTGGTCACGCTGGAGCTGCTGAGGCCACCGATGCCGCCACCAAGCCCAGCGAGAAACGGCGGATCGATGGACGTATTCGTTACATTGCTGGAGACGACCTTCTGCGTACCGAACAGAAGGGCGGCATCGCCGAGATAATCGAACGTCCATCCGCCCACCAGCGGGATGGAGCCTTCGAGGCCCATCAACGGGCCAGCCCCCAGGAAGCTCCGGCGATCGACCGTCGCACTCACGCTGGCAGAGGACAGGCTCGAAAACGGCGGGAAGCCGCCGACATTTTGCGGTGGATCGAATGTGAAGGCAAAGGACTGGTTGCGGTTCGTCGTCATCGTCCCGACGTTCTCGGCGACGCGCAGACCTCCCTTGATCTGCAGGGCGTCCGGGCCATCGCCGGCGATGTCCCTGCCGATCGCCAGATCTGCGAGCCAGCGCTTTTCCTGATAGCTCTGCGTCAGGGCGTCGCCGAAGGTGATGGACGTGACGTCACCGCCAAAGAGTGCAGGATTAATCGATCCATTACCGGTCGATGATCCACTCGCCTTGCCGCTTTCGCCGTAGCGGAATTGGCCGCTGACATGCCATGCAGAATTGGCGATGCGATAATCAAAGCCCCCGGCGCCTTCCCAGCCGAGCTTGGGGCCGAGATCGAACACACCCACGCCGCTCGAGCCGACGCCACCGAGCCCGACACCGCCGCCGAGCAGATAGGGTTGCAGCATCGGATCACCGCCAAACCAGATGGCGCCGCCTTCACCCCAGATGCGAAACTGGCGCGGCTGCGTGACGACCGGCGCAGCCTTGTAGGCCATCGGCAGATCCGCCGCATAGGCAGCAAACGGATCGGACTTCGCGGCAGCAGACCCGGCCGCCACGCGCTGCGATGACGGATTGGCGAGCTTCAGTGTACTCGCCTGCTTCTGCAAGTCGCGGTTCTCACGCAGCAGGGCAATCTCCTTGCGGATCGCAGCGTTTTCCTTTTCCAGCGCGGAGATCCGCGATGCCGATCCTTCCTGTGCAGAAGCCGCGCCGATCGACAGCGCTGCAATCGCCGCGCCGACAAAAGTTCCCTTCATGATCGCCCCACTTTGTATGTTGGTCTGTCAGACTGAACTGCGGGACAAACCTGCATAAGGGTGCGACAGGACGACACCGGCATATGCCGGAGACCTCAACACTCAAATCGTAAGTGTGAGTTTGCAGCCACAGTTGTCATTGACGCATCGCGTGGGGTCCACATCGTCTCGTGAACAATGATCGCTGCTATTCCGCAGCGATGCGCGATCCGCAGTGAAACGCTCGATGATACATGGAGATGGTCGCGCTTCGCGTTTGCTCAACAGCCCTCGAACAACGAGCCGTCAGCCGCGCGCGCGCAACTCGCGCCGCAACACCTTGCCGGTCGCCGTCATCGGCAGCGATTCCGCAAAGGCCACATGACGCGGATATTCGTGGGCGGCAAGCTGGGACTTCACATAGTCCTGCAGCTCGCGGACGAGCGTATCGCTCGGCTCGAAGCCGGGCCGCAGCACGATCCACGCCTTCACGGCCTCGGTGCGGATCGGATCCGGGATGCCGACCACCGCCGACAGCGCCACCGCGGGATGCTTGAGCAGCGTATGCTCGATCTCCGACGGACCGATGCGATAGCCGGCGGAGGTGATGACGTCGTCCTCGCGCGAAACGTACCAGAAGTATCCATCGTCATCCTGGATGCCGAGATCGCCGGTGAGCAGGAAGTCGCCGGCATATTTCCTCAAAGTGCCCTCCTCGTTCTGCCAATAGCGCAGCATCGTGCAGGGATTGGGCTGGCGCACGCCGACAATACCGCGTTCGCCTGACGGCAATTCCTCGCCCTGCTCATTGACAATGCGCACATCGAAGCCCGGCGTCGGCTTGCCCATGGAGCCCGGCCGGATCGGAAACAGCGCGGCATTGTTGCCGACCACGAGATTGCATTCGGTCTGGCCATAGATCTCATGCGCATCGATACCAAAGGTCTTGCGCACCCAGTCCAGCAATTCTGCACCGAGCGACTCGCCACCGGTGAGGATGCTGCGCAGCCTGACGCCGGGATGGTTCACATTCGCCTGCCGCATCAGCTTCAGGGCGGTAGGAGGCAGGAACACGTTGCGCACGCCGTGATCGGCCATCAGTTGCATCGCGGCCTCCGGCTCGAATTTCCTGGCGCGATAGCCAACGACGGGGACGCCGTGATACCAGGCCGGAAACAGCGCATCGAACAGGCCGCCAATCCAGGCCCAGTCCGCCGGTGTCCAATAGACGTCACCGGGCTTGGGGAAGAACCCGTGCACCATCTCCACATTCGGGAGATGACCGAGCAGCACACGGTGCGCATGCAGCGCGCCCTTGGGATTTCCTGTCGTGCCCGACGTGTAGATGATGATGGCAGGATCGTCGCAGGATGTATCGACGGTGGTGAAATCATCGGAAGCGGCTTCGAGCGCGGCCCAGAACGATGTCGTGCCATCCGGCGGCGTGTCGGTGATGACATAGATCGCCTCCAGCGCCGGAAGCCTGTCGCGGATCTTCTTCAGCTTCTCATAACCGCCGGCATCGGTGACCACGGCGCGGGCACCGGAATTGTCGAGACGGAATTCGAGCGCGTCCTCGCCGAACAAGGTGAACAGCGGCACCGATACGAGGCCGGAGCGAAACGCGGCAAGATGCGCGATCGGAAGCTCGATGGACTGGGAGAGGAACACAGCGACGCGATCGCCGCGCTTGAGGCCATCGGCCTTCAGCACATTGGCAAAGCGGCGCGAGAAGGAGGCGATCTCGTCGAAGGAGAGTTTCCGCGTGCCGCGATCCTCATCCACATAGATCAATGCCAGCCGGCCGGAACCATCGGCATAACGGTCGCAGGCCACCGTCGCGATGTTGAAACGCGCCGGGACCTCCCAGCGGAAGGTGCGGTAAAGCGCGTCGTAGTCAGTGGTCTCGGTGAGCATGCCTTCAGTCTCCCTGCGACCGTCTGCCTCGTCTCGTTCCGAAGGACCAAGTCTGCAGCCGCAACTCCGTTCTAGACGAAGCTGCGAGCACGCCAAAGTGCCTTGAATTTCGCGGCCCGGCATGGTCTTCAGGCAGCCAATTCGGAACCGGCGCCTCCCGCGCCTCGCCTCCTTCGTCCGGCAGTTGTGATCCATGGCCCGCAGGTTTTCCTCCGCCTATCAATCGGAGCCGATGTCCAGCCTGGCGCTGTGGGCGCGGCGGCTGGCAGTGTTCTCGGCCATCGCCGCGGTGGTTTCCATTGTCATCGTGCGGTTCGGGTTCCTCGAGGTGAAGCCGGCGCTGATGACCTTCTTCGGCGCACTCGGCCTCGCCGGCCTGTCGATCCTGGTGGCCCTCGCGGGCTTTGCGGCGATCTGGCAGAACGGCTCGCGCGGCATGAGTGCGATCCTCGTCGCGCTGCTGCTGGATGCCGTGATCCTGGCCTATCCCGGCTATCTCGCCTGGCAGTATCAAAAGCTGCCGAAGATCCACGACATCACCACCGACCCCATCGACCCGCCGCGCTTCGAGGCACTGGCGCGGCTGCGCAGCGGCGAAGGCACCAATTCCGCGGTCTATGCCGGCCTGTATTCGGCCGAACAGCAGCGCATCACCTATCCGGATATCGAGCCCGTGGAGTTGGAGGTGCCGGTCCAGCGCGCCTATGAAGTGACGCTCGCGCTGGTGAACAAGCGCAAATGGCTGGTGATCGACGAACGCCCGCCGCAGCCGCCGCGCCGCATCGGCCGCATCGAGGCCGTGGCACGCACGCCGATCATGGGATTTCGCGAGGACGTCTCGATCCGCTTCGTGCCGGACGGCGAAGGCTCCCGCGTCGATATCCGCTCGTCGTCGCGCTACTTCGAAGGCGATCTCGGCAGCAATGCGTCGCGGGTGACGAAACTGATCGAGGACATCAATACGGCGGCGGATAATGCGCCGAAGCCGAAGCAGACCCCGGCCGCGAAGGCGGCGGTGAAGGGGAAGAAGTAGCTGCGGCCAGGATTATTGCTGGCCAACCCGAATAAACAATCTTAGATTGCATTTATGGGAAAAGCGGCGCGCAACGAACTCCGAAAAATGAAAGCGAGTTGGCACAATACGGTGTCCACCGCTTTCATCACGGTGGGGATCCTGGGCCCCGCGATAGCGCGCCTGTTCGGCGCTCTCAGTGGCCCGATCGACGTTTCTTTGAGCATCGTTGGATCGATGATATGCTTGGCGGTGAGCGCAACGCTTCACTTCGCCGGACGGGCGGAACTCATGGAGCTTGAAGATTGAAACTCATCGATCTCTATGTGCTGCTTCTTCCGGTTGTCGGCGTGATTTTCATGCTTGCCATCGGGCGTATCGGGTCGCGTCGCTTGCGTGAAGAAACCGCCCGCGCCCGAGAAGCCGAGCGCAAGGCGCGCGAGCCGGCACCTCACACCACCCGGTAACTCCCCCCGATCACCGGATCACCATCGGTCGCCACCACGCCGCGAGCGACCAGATCCTCCAGATGCGCCAGCACCGAATAGCCGGCGGCGCCTGAGAGGCGAGGGTCCAGTCCGATATAGACCGCACGCACGATAGTCGGGATATCCGCCTCCCCCTTGTTGAGACGATGCAGGATCGACGCCTCGCGCGCCTTGCGGTGGCGGATCAGGAAGCGGACGAAACGCTGGGCATCGGGGATGTCCGGGCCGTGGCCGGAGAAATACAAATCCTCGGGTCGCGCCGCGAGTTTCTCCAGCGAGGCCATGTAGTCGATCATCGAACCATCCGGCGGCGCGACGATGGAGGTGGACCAGCCCATGACGTGGTCAGCGATGAACATGTAGTTCTTCTCGCGCCAGGAAAACGCCATGTGGTTGGCGGTGTGGCCCGGCGTCGCCACGCCTTCCAGCGCCCAGCCGTCGCCTTCGATGACATCGCCGTCGCGCACCAGCACGTCCGGCTTGAAATCGCGGTCGGCGCCGGATTCCGGCGAATGCTTCTCGCTCTCGAAGCGCGGACGCGAGGCACGGTGCGGGCCTTCGGCATAGACGGTGGCGCCGGTGGCGGCCTTGATACGCCTGGTGTTGGGCGAATGGTCGCTATGGGTGTGAGTGACGATGATATGCGTCACGGTCTCGCCCTTCACAGCGTCGAGCAGCGCCTGTGCATGCGCCTCGTTGTCCGGACCAGGGTCGATGATCGCGACATTGCCTTCGCCGACGATATAGCTGTTGGTGCCGGTGAAGGTGAAGGGCGACGGGTTGTTGCAGAGAACGCGACGCACGCCGGGACGGACATGATCGACCACGCCGGGCTTCAGCGGATAGTCGCGGTTGAACGGGATATCGTCGTTGTCGCTCATGGTCGGTCCTTCCCGGTGTTCTTGTCGGAATGACTAGCAAGGTGGCGGGGGAATGCAAACGGCGGTGGAACGCGGCTGATATGCGCGACGCTCCGCTTTTCCCTCCCCGGAGCGAAGCGAATGGGGAGGGTGGCCTGAGCGCAGCGAAGGACGGGTGGGGTCTCTCCCCACGAGACGTCCTACCGTGCGGAGAGACCCCACCCCCGCCTATGGGCGGACCCTCCCCACGGCGCCGCTGCGCGGCTTGGGGGAGGGAAATCACTGGCGCCCGCGCGAAACAACAAACACGCCCGAAAACAAAAATGCCCGGCGTAAGCCGGGCATTTCATAGCTCAACCAGCGCCCCGCTTACGCGAAAGCCTGGATCCCCGTGATCGCACGGCCGAGGATCAGCGCGTGGACGTCGTGCGTGCCCTCATAGGTGTTCACGGTTTCCAGGTTCTGTGCATGGCGCATCACCTGGTATTCGATCTGGATGCCGTTGCCGCCATGCATGTCGCGGGCGACGCGCGCGATGTCGAGGGCCTTGCCGCAATTGTTGCGCTTCACCACCGAGATCATGTCCGGATGGAAATTGCCCTCGTCCATCAGGCGGCCGACGCGGAGCGAGCCCTGCAGGCCGAGCGAAATCTCGGTCAGCATGTCGGCGAGCTTCTTCTGCACCAGCTGGGTGGCGGCGAGCGGACGGTTGAACTGCTTGCGGTCCAGCGTGTACTGGCGAGCACGCGCCATGCAGTCCTCGGCCGCGCCGAGCACGCCCCAGGAAATGCCGTAGCGGGCACGGTTGAGGCAGCCGAACGGCCCCTTGAGGCCCGACACGTTGGGCAGCAGGTTCTCTTCCGGAACGATCACGCCATCCATGACGATTTCGCCGGTGATCGAGGCACGCAAGCTGAGCTTGCCGCCGACCTTCGGCGCGGTCAGGCCCTTCATGCCCTTCTCGAGCACGAAGCCGCGGATCTGGTTATCGTGCGCGGCAGACTTCGCCCACACCACGAACACGTCGGCGATCGGCGCATTCGAGATCCACATCTTGGAACCTGTCAGCTTGTAGCCGTCCGACACCTTCTCGGCGCGGGTTTTCATGCCGCCCGGATCGGAACCGGCATCGGGCTCGGTCAGGCCGAAGCAGCCGACCCACTCGCCGGTGGCGAGCTTGGGCAGATACTTCTTGCGCTGCTCTTCGCTGCCATAGGCATAGATCGGATACATCACCAGCGACGACTGCACCGAGTTCATCGAGCGGTAGCCCGAGTCCACGCGCTCGATCTCACGGGCGATCAGGCCATAGGCGACATAGCTGGCATTGGCGCAGCCATAGTCTTCCGGCAGCGTCACGCCGATCAGACCGAGTTCGCCCATCTCGTTGAAGATCTCGCGATCGGTGTGCTCGTTGAGATAGGCGTCGGTGACGCGCGGCAGC
>NZ_JBIISY010000276.1:0-7387 GCF_044340795.1 Tardiphaga sp. | reverse complement strand
GCAGGATGCACGAGAGGGTTATCGAAGCCCGTCCTTTGGACCTTCCCCCTTCCGCTCCGCCCAGAGTGCTCCGGAGAGTGCTAGCGATAAGACACTGGGGCATCATCGAGGACGTGGTGCGTCTGAACGCGTGCCTGCGCTGTACAGTGACGTTTATTCAGGCTGAAGACCCGGCGCAAGCTGGCATTTGTGGACTCGTTACCTACCCCGCTTGCGCGGAGCTTTTTTTCTGCCAAGAGGAACAGGGCAGTAAGCGCCTAATTGATGGATGAGCGGCATGTCCTCCGCTTGTTGGGTTGGCTCGTCGTTCCGTGTGGATGAACGGCGAGCCTGTCCCCACCGCCACTTCAGTCAAAGATTCACGGGCCCGAAATTTCCTTGGAACGTGGATAGCCGCCTTGCTCCTTGAAACGTAGCGAATGGAACAGAAGCTGGTCAGACGAGACCCGTCATGGCTTGAGTCGAGACCGCGCGACGCGTCATAGGTCTTCTGCAACGCTCACCACTGTGGCCAAACGAAAAGGGGCGTCGCGCGACGCTACGCGGCACCCCTTCCCTATTCTCGCTGAGCCCGGACGCCGAGGCCTTCCGCATGCTCGCTCGCAAATCCTGCGGATCGCTTAGCGGGTTGCCTCAGCGAGGCGACAGCGCATGGAAATAGACACTGGACCACCTCCTTTCGTTGTTGCCGATAGCCCAGATATAGTTCACCGTCACGGAATGACAAGGGACGCCAGCATGGCAGCTCGCAGCACTGAATGTCCGTCCGGCATGGTCGACCGTTAGACTGGAAGTCGGTCACGAATATAGCGCGATGTCGGCGTCAGTTTGAGGCCGCGAGGCCGCCGCCATTCCGCCCGATCTAGTTCCTTCTTGTCGCCGATCTTCAGCTTCCCGGACGATTTCTTGGCAACAAAGATGGCGTCGCTCATTTTCCGGCCTGACGTTTTGTTTCTTGTCGTCGCTTTTTTCCAAAGCGAGATGCCGCCCACCTTCAGCATTGGAAGCTCTTCCGCGATTTCTCGTCGCAAGCATTGTTTAGCGTTTTCGTCGCGGCGTTTCCTGCCGCCCGGGAACATCCAGAGGCCATCTTTCTTGCGACGGACCAAGAGAACCTTTCCGCCCTTTATGACGACAAGTTTCGAGGATTTAGCCATCTTCCGAGCCCTGCATTGCGCTGTCGCGAACGTCATATCCGGTTTCGTTGATCGAACAAAGTCGTCCAGCTCGGACTCGTATCCAGAGGGCTTCTGTGATGGGACACGGGCCCTTCACTCGCCCGCCAGTGTCGCACGAACGGATGACCGAGCTTCCTGTTCCCGTAGCCGGCGGGATCGACGACTTCGCTTGGCCCATGCACGTCGTCGGGCTGAAAGCGCGAGGCTGGATCCGGCACGCACAGCCCGTCGGATAGTTCGAACTGATACCGCGTGCCGGCCGCGGCCAATGCCGTCGGGAACCGGTGCCAGCCGTCCTTTGCGGCCTGCATCGGCATGGGCGCGCGCCCCTCGACAACCAGCGACACGGCGGTCTGATGCGGCGCCCAGAGGCTGAAGCCGACGCTCTTGCCTGAGATGCGCGGGCCGAATTGAGGGTGCAAGGCGTTCATGTTTTCCCGATCCAATGACGCTCACAGAACCGCGACCCATCCGCCTCGTTCCACCTTTTTCATGGCGTAGCAGGCACCGCCCGAACCAGACGCGATCGAGCATGTTCATGCCACGCAGTCCTGGGAGATGTTCATGCCGCGCCTCGCAATCGCAAGTCGGTCCATCGATGGCTTACGAGACGCTGACGCCTGGTCGTTGCTGGAGACCGAGATATTGCCGGCTTATCTGCAAAAGCAGCGCTGGTTCGCGTCCAAGGATGCAAGGCTCGAGGCTGTCCGGATTGCGCAGGCTATCTCGGTTGCCAATGATGAGCGATCGCTGCTTCTCATCATCCAGGTGTCGACATCCGGCGATACGGTTGACTATCAGTGTCCCATCACGCTGCTGTGGGACAGGGTGCCGGACGCAAAGAGCATCGTCGCCGAAGTCACGTCCGGATCCCATCAGGGATGGCTGGTCGATGCCTATTCAAATGATGTCTTTGTTCGACACCTGCTGGCATTGCCACTGGCGGATACGCAGGCCACTCCGCAACTCGGCTTTCGACCGAGCGAAAGCTTTGATGCCCAAGACCTGAGCGAGGCAACCATCGTCCGGACCGGCGCGGAGCAATCCAACACGTCGATCCTGATCGGTCCGGCGATCCTGAAGGCCTATCGCCGGTTGGCCGGCGGCATCCACCCGGAGCAGGAGATCGGCGCGTTCCTCACCCAGGCGTCGTTCAAAGGTACGCCCTCCCTGCTCGGCACCATCGAACTGCGAGCCGCCGACGGCCCGCCCGTCACCCTCGGCATTGTGCAGGCGCGCGTCGAAGGGGCTACGGACGGTTGGGGATATGTTACCGACCGCCTCGGCCGGCTGGGCGGTGCCGAGCCCGGCGCGCTCGTAGACCTGCAGCGCCTCGCCGACCGCCTTGGCGCCTGTACGGCGGGGATGCATCTTGCCTTGTCGCAGGAAACGTCCCACGCGGACCTTGCTCCGGCGCCTCTTTCAGGCGCCTGGATCAAGGCATGGTCAGAGGACGTGGCCGCTTCGGCCGATGCGATTTTGGCGCGGATTGATCAACAGCCGCCCAGCGGGCAGCAACAGTGGCCGACGCTTGTCCAGGTCAGGTCCTTCATTGCCGCCCAATCGATCGATGCGCCTTCCTTCAGCGCCATCCGCATCCATGGGGACTACCATCTGGGTCAGGTCCTGGTGACCGAAACCGATATTTTCATCGTTGATTTCGAGGGCGAGCCGATGCGCCCCCTCGCGGAGCGCCGGCGGAAAAGCGTCGCGCTGCGGGACATCGCCGGCATGCTGCGCTCATTCGACTATGCCTCGGCCAGCGCCAATGTCTCCGGCGAGACCACCGTTGCAGCCGCTATCTCCGAGGTCCGGCAGCGATTTCTTCGGGGCTATCTCCCCCTCGCCCGGTCCAGCGCCTGCTTTCCTGCCGATATCGTACAGGCCAACAAGGTCCTGATGCTGGGCTTGGTCGAGAAGGCGCTCTACGAGATCCGTTACGAGCTCAACAACCGCCCGGACTGGCTCGTCATCCCTCTGCAGGGTCTCAAAAACCTGATCGAGACGCCTGACCTCTATGCGTTCGAAGCCGGATGAAACGAGCGGGATCCGTCGCACGGGAACACGTAACGGGATGATCCGTTTGGCGTCGGGATGCCTCGCATCCCTATCCGTCAAGCTGTATAAACTTCATGCATCCTATCTATCACTCCTTCCTCCGATCGCCGGTGTTGGCATGAGCGACACCTATGACTGCGTCGTCATCGGCGGCGGCCCTGCAGGCTTGATGGCGGCGATCTACCTCGCGCGGTTCAGGCGCACGGTCATGTTGTTCGATGCCGGATCAGGCCGCGCGGCCACGATCCCGCGCAGCCACAATGTTCCAGGCTTCGTCGATGGGCTCTCAGGACAAGGCTTGCTCTATCGTATGTTTGAACAGACCCGCTTGCTGAACGTCCCGGCCCGCAGCGAAAAAGTCGTCAGCTTGACGAAAACACGCGAGATCTTTCGGATTGCTTCGGAGGGCGCGGCGGTCGAGGCTCGGAGCGTGGTGATGGCAACTGGCATCGTCGATCGCAGTCCGGTTTTTGACGGATGGCGCGAAGCCATCCGCGACAATCTGCTGGGCTTCTGCCCGGTCTGCGATGCTTTCGAGGCGCGGCACAAGCGTATCGCCGTTGTCGGCCCGTCTGCCAGCGTTGCAGGCAAAGCGTTGTTCCTGCGCGCTTATTCCAGCGATGTGTCTGTCATCGTCCAGGATACGCGCGATCCCGAGCTTGATGACAAAATGTCCGTTATCGGGGTCCAGGTGCACTATGTCACCCGTCTGGATCTACGGCGTGATACCAACCGGTTGCGGATCGCGGATGTACCGGGCGACAATGGCTATGACATTGTCTATCCCGCCATGGGCGCCGATGCGCGGTCCGACCTGGCTGTCGCCCTTGGTGCGGATCACAAAGCCGATGGCAGCCTGAGGGTCGATGACAGCCAGCGTACATCGGTCGAGGGATTATATGCGATCGGCGACGTCGTGACCGACATCCACCAGATTTCGGTCGCCTCTGGCCACGCCGCGGTCGCCACCTGCACGATCAACACGGCGCTGCCGCGCCGGCTGCAGGATTGAATGCGCCTGCTCCTTGTTGCGCCAGAACAAATCGCCAAGCTGAATCAGCAGACCTTCAAGCTGGTCGTGCCGCGGCGATAACCGAGAATTCCGGCAGTCGTCATGTTGCGCGATCGGGCAGCCATAAACGGAGGTCATCGTCGGACCGTCCTGAAGCCGCGCTCGCCCTGCGTCGCTAGAGCGGCCTCTGCGTCGAGGAGTCCCTCACGCCATCTGCGAGCTAGACCGTCGGGCGAAAAGTTGAAAGACTTCTCGGGGCCCGGTTCGGTCGGCCCCGATCTGTAGCTCATGTAAGTCACGCGGTCGCTCGGAGCGAACTCGGGATGCCTGAGCGACCGCAACTCCAACTGCAACTGGAGCCGAAGGTACGTCTGATTGGCAAACATGAGATCGGTCTTCCGTTCAGCTGCCCGCTCGAGGGAGGCCGGGATGACGCCGTCCCGAGCGAACAGATCAACGACGTACAGATCGATCGGGAAGTCGGAGGCGAGAAGGAGATCGAAGGGTGTGTTGACCGAGAGACCTCCATCGACAAGGACCCGGCCGCCGATCTCGACCGGCGCGAACTCCGGCAAGAAGCCGCAGCTTGCCAGAAAATGATCGATTCCGAGTTTCTCGGCAGCGGTGTCGAAGATTACGGGGTCGCCCGTGGCCAGATCCGTAGCGGCGATCGAAACCCTCACCGTTCCTGCGTTCAGTCTCTCGAAGTCAACCAGTTCAACCAGCCGCCTCCGCATTTCGCCGAGGTCGTACAGGCTTTTGAAACCGGTCATCGTCGGCAGGCGGGGATAGAAATGCCGGGCATTGCCGAGGACGTGACTGCGGGCGACATTAGTCCACGCGCGGAAGTGCGCCCAAGGGTCGGCGTCGGGCATCTGAGCCGCGCCGGAGATGCCCCAGAACGACGCCAGGCGGCGCATAGCGTTTTCAGGCTCCCCACCGGCAACCAGCGCGGCGGTCACCGCACCCGCGGACGACCCGGAGACCCAGTCCACCTTCACATTGTTCGCGAGGAACGCTTCGATCACGCCTGCATGATACGACGCCAATGCCAGCCCGCCGGCGAATGAGATGCCGCAGACCGGAGTTTTCGTGCCATCACGACACTGCACGTTGTCTCCTTCCGCTTCTTCACGACCATTGGTCGGCGAGGTGGCGCTATCGAATTCCGATACCGAACGTGATCGTCAGAGGCCTCGATGAGAGGCTAAGGTTTGACCGGAAGAATCGCATCCAACGCGAGTTGCCATCTTTCAACAAGATCAGCTCGCCATCGAGCGTAAACCGGTCTCTCGGTGCGCGAGAACCGCTCGTCCAATTTCCGGAAAATAACGCTGGAGAGCCTGCCCGGACTTTAAAACCATAACAGAGGCCTTTCCTTGACGCGCAATCAGGTAACTGAACCGGTCCCACTTGGGTTCGTCCTGCCATTCACTTCCAACAGGAACGGATGGGACTGACAGAGCCCCATCGGCTCAGGCAGACCATTCGACTGTGTGGTAGCTTTCACTCTCCTTGGCATCAGCTCAGTGTCAGACTCTGTTATGACCAAAATGGACGCATTCTGTCTGCCCAATATCCCCCAACGATCTCCGGCGCGACTTCGTCAGATATCAGTTGCCTGCTCGGCGATGCGGCGGCACCGCTATGGCGTCAAAATGTTCAGCGAGATTGTTTAACGCAGCCCGCATCAGCGGCCCCGACATGGCAGCGCCGTGTCCCGTAACCACAATCTCTGGCGCCAGCAGCGCCAAACTGACCACGGAGCGCTGCGCGCTCTCCCAATCGGGCGTAAAGTATGCTGGGGGTCCATGCATCTCAGGCGCTTGGGTCACCGCCGCATAAATCGACTCTTGCCGCGTCGTGACGAATGCATCGCCTGCAATTAAAAAGGCATCGCTCTGGCGCCACAGTGAGACGTGACCGGGTGAGTGACCCGGGGTGTGAATCCACCGCCAGCCCTGCATATGCGGCACGGAATTATCGGCCGGCAGTCCGTGAAGGTGACCGGTGAGATCCAGTGGACCGGTCGGAAACAACGGAGAGATCATCGCGATTAGCCCGCCACCCACGGAGGGGTCAGGCGCTTCGTACGGCCGCGAGCCGTTCAAATATGGATGCTCAGCCGAATGGGCATAGACCGGCACGCGCCATTCGCGGGCGAGCGCTGCGACGCTGCCGACGTGATCGAAATGGCCATGCGTCAGAATGATGGCGGCCGGCTTGCCGGTCTCGCCGAATCGGGCCCGTGCCGTCGACTTGATAATCTCGGCGGCACCGACCACTCCCGTGTCGATAAGCAGCCAGCGGCCATCGCCGCAACCCGGTAACCCGACAAAGATGACATTGACGATCGCCAACTGCTTGTACGCGACGTCCTTGACGATTTCGTGGACGCCATCGTTCCGGGCGTCGTCCTGCGATGCCCGCTCAGCCTTTGCGCTCTCAGGCAGATCGACCTGCGGTTTCATTGTCTCGGCATTCCAGCGTTTGATTAGTTCGCAACACAATCGGCGTTTCCGAGTTCCCGCGGGCAGTAGTCTTATAGCGCGCCGTCGGTGACCGGCTGAGTTCACGGCGCCCCTGAGCTGCCGCGACTTACCAAATCGAAAAACGTTCTATCCTTCATCGATCAACTTCACCGAAAACAATATCGAGCGATCCGAGGATCGCGGATACGTCAGGAAGAAGATGGCCTCGGCAGAGAAAGTCCATGGCCGCTAGATGAGCGAAACCGGGCGCCCGTGCATGACATTTATACGGCTTGTTCGACCCGTCCGAGACTAGAAAGACACCGAACTCTCCTTTGGGCGCCTCGACCGCGACGTAGACCTCGCCCGCAGGCACGTGGAATCCTTCGGTATAGAGCTTGAAGTGGTGGATTAAGGCTTCCATGGACCGCTTCATCTCGGCACGCCGCGGCGGCACGATTTTATTGTCCTGAAGCATGACCTCCCCGCCGCCATCCGGTGACCTGAGCCGCGCAATGCACTGCTTCATAATTCCCACGGACTGACGCATCTCCTCCATCCGGATCAGATAGCGATCGAAACAGTCGCCGTTCTTTCCGATGGGTATGTCGAAGTCGAGCTCGGCGTAGCATTCGTAGGGCTGCGACTTGCGAAGGTCCCAGGCTGCC
>NZ_JBIISY010000048.1:0-33673 GCF_044340795.1 Tardiphaga sp. | reverse complement strand
GATCGACCCGGCTTCGCTTTTGGTGATCGTCAGCTAATCACGTCTGCACATCCGTTCTTGCCCAAGAGCGAAGGTGGCTTGCTCGACAGCGAAGCTGCGTAAAATAAATTCGTCGTGCAGGCCCGGTCTATTGCATCTTTTGCACTGCACGCGACGAACCGGATGTTCCACCAATGGTTGATCTTTCGCTTGACGGGCCTGATCGCAAATCGGAGGATCAGCAGAGGGATGTCGATGCTTCCGCATACTGATTCCCGGCGGTGCCATAGCTGACGTGTTCGTTGTGTAGTTCCATCTGCGGCTCCGTCGCGATGGCTTCAGATCGGTGTCTGGCCTATGTCTGATACACTCGGTTCTCTCACGACGTCCGGCCTGTCGCCTTCAAAGCAGATCAAGCTTTGGTCAGAGGCGCTGACCGATCTGTGCGGGAGGTTCGATATTGACCCGCTGGATGCTTCGACATTCGACGGATTGATCAACTACACATCGGTCTCGCGGCTGAAACTGTGCCAGATCGAGGCAAGCCAGCACCGCATCGGCCACACGGCACCGCGCATTCGCAACAGCGACCATCCTTATGTGAAGATCCTGTTTCAGACCCAGGGGGTTTCGTATTTCGAGCAGAACGGTCGCCGCATCGATATCAACCCGGGCGATTGCCTCGTTTACGACGTGTCATGCCCGCATTCGATCGTCAGCCCGGCTTTCACGCGTCATGACGTTGTGATCGTGCCGAAGGAGTTGTTGCACGAGCGCGGCCTCGGCGTCGGGAATCTGTCGGCCTGCAAGCTCTCGGCGCGGGGCGGCACTGGCCGTATTGCGCATGATTTCGTCCATGCGGTATTCAATGAGGCGGACAAGCTGTCACCGAACAATGCGACAGGCGTCGCCGATGCCCTCATCGACCTTTTGTTGTTGCCGCTCCGGGATGCGGATATGACTTTGGATCGGGTCGGACCGGAAGCGATGTATGTGCGCGCGCAGGGCTTCATTCGCGAGCATTTGCGCGATCCCGAACTCAGCATCGACCAGATCTCCAATGCGCTGCAATGCACCAAGCGATATCTGCACATGTTGTTCAGCGATCGCGGGATGACGGTGAGCGACTATATCTGGCAGGCCCGACTGCATCACTGCCGTCAGGAACTCGAGAATGCGAGCGGCAAGACGATCACGGATGTCGCGTTCTCCTGGGGATTCTCCAGTTCGTCTCACTTCAGCCGCGTGTTCCGGAAGTATTTCGGCATCGTTCCATCCGCCATTCACCGCGCACACGGCGGAGCATCGAGCGTCGTGTCGCCATAGCCGTTGCGACACGCAGCCACATCATCGATATTTCGCGATGCAACTTTGGGGCGCTGTGTTGAAACCGCTCGCCGGTGTGCTTATCGTGTCATTGCGTGCGATATGCGCGCAAACTCTGAGGAGACCAAGATGAGTTGGAAAGCTCCGAAGATCGTGGAAGTGCAGGTTGGCATGGAAATCAACATGTATGCCTGCGCGGCCCGTAAGTAACAGATCGACATTTCGTGTCGATCTCTCCCGGCCCGCAGGCTTCGGCCAACGGGCCGGGTAGGGCTGCACTATGCCCGCAACAGCGCAGGCAGGTTTGGACTGACGGAACGATGCAGTCATCATCGCGCAAAGTCAGACCGGTCTGGGCAATGGCTCTTGCACTGGGCATATTCATGCCGCTGCAAGCCGTCGCGGGTGATATCGATACCGAGCATATTTTTGGCTTCATGATCGGTAGCGACATCGGATCGATCGGCGAACGTGAATTCCAGAGCCAGACAACAGGACGGTTCGGAAAGTCCGGCGGCCGCTATCGGGCGGGCGAGCAGGAATTCGAGCTTGAATGGGTGCCGGCGAAGGACGTTCGCATCGAGATCGGCAGCAGCATGTCGGCCTATCAGATCCCTGGCGTATCGGGCCTGCCAGACAGGCGCGCATTCGCATGGCAGGGAGCGTCCATTGACGTGCGCTACCGGTTTCTCGATCGGGAGATAGCCCCGGTCGGGATGACCTTGGCTGTCGACGGTGAATTCAGCCGAATGGATGAGGCGAACGCCGCACGAATCCAGGGCTATGGTGCCGGCATCACACTGGCATTGGATCGGGAAATCGTTCCGGGTGTCGCTGTTGCAGCGATCAATTTGATCTATCAACCCGAATGGACACGACGTCTCGACACCGGACGCGTGGACCGCGATTCCGTGCTCGGCGCGTCGTTTGGCGTGATGGCGCAGGCGCACGCCGGATTGCTGCTTGGCGGCGAAGCACGTTACTTGCGCCGCTATGAAGGTACCGGCCTGAGTGAAATTACCGGGCAGGCTTTGTTTGTGGGGCCACGGCCTATGTCCAGCTATCGGCTCGATCTCGCCTGACCTTGGGCTGGAGCGCACAGGTCTGGGGGCGATCGGAACAACCCGGCGCGACGCTCGATCTGTTCAATTTTGAACGCCATCAGGCGCGCCTCACCTATGGCATCAATTTTTGACACTGCAGGGCAGCGAAACTTCGGCCTGCCGGCCGCGTAGTGGACATGCTATGGTTTTCAACCATCCGGGATCCGCAGCATGAATATGATCAATCTCGTTTTGACAGTCTGTGCAGTTGCGTCACCCAATACCTGCGAGGAGCGAAATCTGTCCTTTGCGGCGGACTTTTCCTTGAAACAATGCGCGATGGCCGCCCAGCCCTACATTGCGCAATGGGTGGGCGAACACCCGAAATGGACGGCCGTAAGATGGCGGTGCGAATATCCGCACCACGACGACAAGGCGTGATTACGCTCGACGGCGTTTCGTCGACCGTTACTTCTTGCAGTCCTGGAGGTCTCTGTCGGCGATCTCGAAGACCGCATCGGCCCTGATCTCGATATTCGGGACCATGCACTGCCGACCGTCGGGATAGCTCACGCGGGCATCATAGCGGCCCGGGGTGATGCCGTTGATGCGCAGCCTCTCATCGTGGTCGACCTCCTTGTCCTTGTCGGCCAGTGTCAGATTGCTGCTCCACTGGTTCTGGCCCGCGGGCGATAGTTGAAAACCCGATATTGTCGCTGTTGTCAGATTCCACAGCCGGATTCCCTTGCCGGGCTTTCCCTGCGCGTGCGCTGCGGTCGTCGCGAGGATCGCTACGGCCATCATTGCGAGCGGTCGTATCATGTCGCCTCCCGGCAGCTTCGCTTTTGCGTTGTGCAGGACTATCAGTATAGTCCGTATCGGGTGTTGGCCAGCTTCAAGGCGTCCATGGAGCGGATCGCATGACAAGATATCTCGTCGTCGTCGCAGCCATGCTTGCTCTGCCGGGGCCGATGTGCGCTGCGGAGTTGAACGATTATCCCACCGCGACACGCGCCGAATATGTCTTCGGCTGCATGAAGGCGAACGGCGAGACGCGGCAGTCGATTGCGCAATGTTCGTGCTCGATCGATGTCGTCGCATCGATCGTGCCGTTCGATCGCTACATCACGGCTGAGACCGCGCTGAGCCTCGCGCAGGTGCGCGGCAATCTGAGCGCCCAGTTCCGTACCTCGGAGCAGGCGACCAGCGCGATCAACGATGTGCGTCGCGCACAGGCAGAAGCGGAAGTGCGCTGTTTTTAACTGCGCGACCATACGCTGCCCTTGCGCTACATTGCGGTACCGTCGACCTTCCATTCTTTCTTGAAGACGTGGCCGTCAGTGTCTTTTGCCTCGACCCGGAACGTCGTGGCGCCGTTTGAAGTGTAGGTGAAGCGGATATTGGGATCCTCCGAGATCGATATTCCGCCTTCCATCGACAACACCGGGCTGTTGTCTTGCCAGAGCTGCAGCCGGTCCACATAGAAGGCCGGGACGTAGAGATGGGTCAGCTGATCCATCTGCAGGCCGGAATTGTTCGGATGGCCGATCATCACCTGGGCGTCGCGAATGCCGGTCGCGCCATCCTCGGTCTTCGTGAACTGTCTGTAACGGATCTGGCCGAGCCGGCCTTTGGCCTCCTCGGCATTCTTCGCGGCAGGCGCCGAGCAGCCGCCAGATGCTTTCACATATGTTTTGACCATATGGAGCTTGCCGTCGCTGGTCTCGGCGACCGCGTGAACATCCGTGTAACTGTTGACGCGGACCCGGGTGGCGATTTCCGAGACATTGGCGTCGGGGCCCAGCGTGAATTTGGCAGCCATTGGCGCCGGATTCTGGTCGATCACCAACGTGATCGCCACGACGCGGTGCGCTGGATCGGATGCCGGCTTGATCCGCAGCGTCACCGGCACGATGGCCGCGTCCTCTGCGCGTGCCGGCATTTCGAGGGCGATGACGGCACTGCCGTCGGATATCGGCTTGTTATCGAAAATATCCTGCACCAGACCGGGCCAGGGATCGTAGCTCTCGGTTGCTGAGGCAGATCCCTGTCCGGTCGATATGGCCAGAAGGATAGCGACGCACACCTTGCGAAAATGCATTCCCGACATGGCACGATCCTCGCGCATGGAGAAGTGACGGGTTTATCTTAACGTGTGATGCGATTATTCCCACTCAAATTGCTGATATGCTGCAGTTGCGTTGCGGGCGTTGTAGTCGTCGAACAGCTCCCATTGCCCACGCTCGCTTGCTGCGGCCTGTTCGGCCGCCGCGGCGATTGGCTTGCCATCGGCGATGTCGCGTCGAATGTCGGCTGCGAGGACGCCGAGATAGCGGCGCTCCGCAGCGAGGGCGGCGGGCCAATCACCGACAGGGCCATGGCCGGGAATGACGCGTTCGGCGGGCAAGGATTGGAGATCATCGAGGAGCTTGATCCAGGCCTTGATGCTGCCGTCCACAACGGGGATATGGCGCACAAATACCAGGTCGCCAGCGAACAGCGTCTTCGATATCGTGTCGAACACCGTGACGTCGCTGTCGCTATGGGCGGTCGGCCAAGCCTTGACGATGAGCGTGCGGCCGCCAAGATCAAGCGTCAGCGAGCCATCGACGGTCCGTGTCGGCGGAACGATCCGGACCTCATCGATCAATGCGCCACCCATGCTGCGTCGGAACGCTTCGAGATAGAACGGGCCCCGCGCCGCCAATGCCTGCGGCAACCGCTGGTGACCGATGAATTCGGTCTCGCCTGTATCGAAGGCCGCGTTTCCGAAGATGTGATCGGGATGGCCATGAGTATTGACTACATAAAGGATCGGCTTGTCGGTCCGCGCTCGGATCGCTGCGTATAGTTGCTTTCCTTCACGCACACTGCCGCCGGTGTCGATCACGGCAACGGCGCGATCACCGACGACGAAGCCTATATTGGCGATGGCGCCGTCGTTATTCGATGACATGAGAGCAACGCGCCCTTCATGCATGAAGACGCCGGGTGCGACTTCCCTGACGGTGAGCGCGGAGTCCTGCGCTTGCGCGATCGTTGGCGAGATCAGGACGAAAAGTGCCGCGAACATCGTGGCGCAGAATGTCATGCGTCGTCTCCCGATAGGTTGCGTGGTCAGGATGCGCCGCAACATCGATGAGCGCGGTTTGTATCTTGCACGCAGAAAATGAGAAGCATAGCCTCCGCGCTGTCGTTGATCCCCTGTGACTCATGATCGGGGTTTGCATGCCTCCTCGCGCCGGATGGTTCAGTACATCGCATTTGCCGTGGGTTGCGCTCGTCGCGAGCGCCATGATGGCGGCCGGAAGCGCGGCCGCGCAGGCGCAGCAGGCCCAGCCGGGCGATTTGTCAGTGGAATTGATCGACCCTCATGTGCTCCGCGTTTGCGCCGATCCGCGCAACATGCCGTTCTCGAACGAGAAGGGTGAGGGTTTTGAGAACAAACTTGCCGAGTTATTTGCAGCAAAGCTGCAGAAGAAGCTCGAATACACATTCTTCCCGCAGGCGACCGGCTTCGTGCGCATGACGCTTGCTGCGCACCGGTGCGACGTCATCATGGGATTCCCGCAAGGCGATGACGTTGCCCAGGGCACCAATCCCTATTACCGGACCTCCTATGCGCTGGTGTCGAAAGCGGGATCCGGCCTCGAGGACATCACGACGCTGGAGGATGAACGGCTGAAGGGCAAGCATGTCGGCATCGTCGCCGGAACACCGCCGGCGACGAACATGGCCGTCAATGGGTTGATGGTGACGGCAAAGCCATATCCGCTGGTGATCGACACGCGGATCGATTCATCGGCGCTTGCCATGATCAAGGACCTGACCGCGGGCGCCATCGATGCTGCGGTGTTGTGGGGACCAATGGCCGGCTACTACGCCAAGACCGCGGTGCCGCCATTGCATGTCACGCCACTGGTGAAGGAAACCACGGGGCCGCGCCTCGTTTATCGCATCGGCATGGGCGTGCGCGCAGCCGATCAGAACTGGAAGCGCCTGCTCAATCGCATGATTCAGGAGAACCAGGCCGCCATCAACAAGGTGCTGCTCGATTTCGGCGTGCCGCTGCTCGATGAGAACAACCGTCCGATTGGGCCGGAATCGGCGGCGAAGTCGCCGTGATCAGGCGTATCGCCTGCTCATTGGCGATAGCCGCGCTTGCGACTTTAGCGGCACATGCGCAGCAGATCGTGGTCGAGCCGAACGACTATCGCACCGAGGAGTATCGCGCGCCGACGCCGCCGGGTCTGAAAGGTGCGCGGGTTGTCACCACGCCGGAAGCCGAGGCAATCTGGCGCGAGAAGCGCGGTGCTTTTGTCGATGTGATGCCGCGCCCGCCGAAACCCGCCAATCTCCCTCCGGGTACCGTCTGGCGTGACAAGCCACGCCATCACATTCCCGGCAGCATCTGGCTGCCCGATACCGGCTATGGACAACTCGCGGCGGAAACCGACGCGTATCTGCGCAATGGTTTGGATTCGGCATCCGCAGGTAATCGCGACGCCATGCTCGTCATTTACTGCCAGGCTAATTGCTGGATGTCGTGGAACGCGGCGAAGCGGGCGCTGTCCTACGGTTACACCAATATTGCCTGGTTTCCGGACGGGACGGATGGATGGGAGCAGGCCGGCCTGCCGCTGGTCGATGCGCAGCCGGCTTCGCGGCAGGGTTCACCATCGAAGTGACCCACTTTATTCCATTTCCTGCTGGATTACGCGGCCGAGTGCGAATAGCCGCTGATCGATGATGGTCGGCACCTCACATACGAAGGCAACCACGCGGCGACGATCCTCGAAGATGCGGGCTTCCCACAGCACCTGATTGTTCAATTCGTCCAGCTTCGCTTGGTCAGGCGTTGGAGACGCCTGCAGGCTCTGCAATGCGGCGCTGTCCGCTCGAATTTTCTCCACCGCCTCGCGCTGCTTCCGCGTGACGCGTTCCAGGCCGTTGAGCACCGTTGACCGCTGGGCGTTGAGATTATCGAACAGGCCGGCAAAGATCAGCCGGCCGGCTTTGGCCTTGTCGGGCGATCTGGCCAGAAACGCGGTCACGGACTTCTGCGCCTGTTCGACGGGCACGCGCCGCGCAGCGAGTTGCTCGACGAGCGCCGCGATTTCCGGGTCGTCCTTCCAGGCATTGGCGACATCATCGATTGGCGGTCCAGCCCAGACGGCGGCGAGTGATATTTCGGGCACCTTGGCCTGAACACATGGCCAGTCCGGATAGCGTGGATCGGCGGCTTGTGCCGCACCAATTGAAATGAGCAGCAATCCCGTGAGAAAAATCGCTCGCATTCTCATGTTTCGCCTCCCGCTGGCGCAGGGCGGACGAAGCCGCGGCCGGGATCGTAAGCCAGAATAGCTCCGAGGGTGAACATCGCTGTGCAAGCGGCAACGACCGCCAGCGACAGCCAGTTGATCTGGCCGTAAAGCGCGAAGCGGATCAGTTCGACGGCATGGGTGAATGGATTGCAGAGGCAGACATAATAGAGGAGCGGGCTGCCTTCCTGCACACGCCACAGCGGATAGAGCGCCGAAGAGGCGAAGAACATCGGAAAGATCACGAAGTTCATGACGCCGGCAAAGTTCTCCAACTGGCGGATGCCCGACGAGATGAGCATGCCGAGCGCGCCCAGCATCAGCCCGCACAGGATGAGCGCAGGCAGCACCGTGAGGTAGCCGAGCGGGGGCGGCGTGATGTCCCAGAACCATGCGATCAGCAGAAAGGCGTAGACCTGTAGCAGGGACACCAGCGTCCCTGCCAGCAGCTTGGACAGCAGCAGGAACCAACGCGGCAGCGGGCTGACGAGCAGTGTCCGCATATTGCCCATCTCGCGGTCATAGACCATCGAGAGCGATGACTGCATGCCGTTGAAGAGCTGGATCATCGCGATCAGGCCAGGCGCGATATAGACCTCGTAGAGAATATAGGTCTCGTAAGGCGGGATGATCGAAATCCCGAGCACCTGCCGGAAGCCTGCGGCGAAGATGAATAGCCAGACCAGCGGGCGGACCAGCGCAGAGATAAATCGCTCGCGCTGATGCAGGAAGCGCAGTGATTCCCGCCACAGGATCCCTGTGAGGCACGTGACGTAGCTGCCGATGCCAAAGCCGCGCGCAGGCAGTACCGTATTGGCTGTGCTCATCGCGCATCTCCGCGGCGGTCGGCTGCAATGGTGAGCCGTCGAAAGCCGGCACCGAGATCAGAGGTCTCGGTCTGGCTCAGGATGTGCGACACCGCTCCGCGCGCAAGCACACGACCATGATGAAGAATGACCACATCGTCATCGGCGGAAATCTCGTCGAGCAGATGCGTCGCCCACAACACGCCAATGCCCTCATCGGCAATCAGCAGGCGGATATGGCGGAGAATGTCCGCGCGGGCCTCAACATCGAGCCCGACGGTCGCCTCGTCGAGCAGCAGCAGCCGGGGGCGATGCAGCAGGGCGCGCGCGATCTCCACCCGGCGCATCTGTCCGCCGGAAAGCGCGCGCACCTTGCTGTCCGCGCGTTCGGTCAGGCCGATGCGCGCCAGCATGTCGGTGCTGCGTGCGCGGGCCCCGCCTCGCGCGATGCCTTGCAGTGCGGCATGGTAAAGCAGGTTCTGCATGACCGAGAGGTCGAGATCGAGCGTGCGCGGCTGGAATACGACCCCGAGCTGGCGCAGCGCCAGGCCGGGCGCACGATCGATATCGTGGCCGAAGATGCTGATGTGGCCGGTCTGGATGCCGTAGAGCCGCGTGATCAGCGACACCAGCGTGCTCTTGCCGGCGCCATTGAGGCCGAGCAGGGCGGTGAAGCGTCCCGAAGCGACGTCGAAAGAGACATCGGCCAGTGCATGATGATGACCATAAGCATGGCTGACGCCGGCCACCGACAAAGCCGGTATGGCCGCGGACTCACTCGCAGGCATGTGCTGCGAGCCCGGCAGATCCTGCTCCATGGCCAGCGCGCTCATGGCCGCGGCATGGCGACGCCCCAGGGCAGTTCGCCGACCTGTATGGTCTTGATCACCTTTTGCGCGGCGACGTCGATCACCGAGACGTCGTTAGACACACCGTTGGTCGTCAGCAGATATTTTTCGTTCGGCGTAAAGGCGACATGCCACACGCGCTGGCCGACCAGGAGATATTTTGTCACCTTTCGGCTTGCCACATCGACCACAGCGATGCGATTGGCTGGGCCGAGCGCGATGAAGGCCGTCTTCGCGTCCTTCGTCATGCCGATGCCGACCGGCTGGATCGCCTCGCGCCGCAGGCCGGGAATGGCGAATTCGATCTTGTCGACCACGACCCGTTTGGCTGGGTCGATGACCGACACTGTGCCGCCGATCTCCGACGACACCCATAATTCCGAGCCGTCGCGCTTGAACTCGGCGTAACGCGGCCGGGCATCGACCAGCACATTGGCGACGATCTCGCGCGTTGTGGTGTCGATGAAATGCGCCATATTGGTGGTTTCGGAGGTGTTGATTAGAATCTTGCCGTCGGGGCTCAGCGCCATACCCTCGGGTTCGACGCCGACCTGCACGTCACCGATGCGTGCGCGCTTCTCGATATCGATCACGGTGACCGTGTTGTCGTTCTCATTGGCGACATAGAGGATCTTGCCGGCCGCATCTTGCGTGAACAGCTCCGGGTCCGGCCCTGACGGGAGGGAGTCGACCACCTTCTGACTGGCGACATCGATGACCTGCACCGTGTCGTCGTCGCCGACCGCGACCAGCACGGCTTTGCCGTCACGCGTCAGCTCGATGCCGCGCGGGCGTTGGCCAACCTTGATGGTGGCGGTGACGGTCCAGCTATCTGTGTCGATTACGGAGACGGTGTTGCTCTTCTCGTTGGAGACATAAGCAAGGAACGCCGAAGCAGGTGTCATCGATCCTAGCCAAGCGGCGATGCCGGCTACATAAAAACGGCGTGTCATTGCCGAGCGCATTATCATTGCAGCCTGCATTTGCTTTCGGGGCGATCGATCCCGAGTGTGTCGAGTTCCGAGACCTGATGCAGGAAGCCTTCCTGCGGCGAGACTGAAACCACCATGCGCCCGTCCACCAGCAGGACCGGCTGGCGTAGTTGCAAGTTCCAGTCGCGGATGGTGAGGCGCTGGCCCTTGAAGCCGGCAATCGAGAATTCCGGTGTTTTCAGAAAAGCGAGGATGGCCTTGCCATCACCGGAATTGGTTCGGGACGCGGCTTCGCCGATCATGCGGGTGGCGAGCCAGGCCTGCATATCCAGCGCCGTCATGCGGCGTGAGTTGAGTTTCATGAACCGGTTCTGCAGCTGGATCGCGCCCCACTGGTCCTGTGCGCCATCCCAACTTGTCGGTCGCAGCCCTGCCGATCCCGCCACCGGCCGTGCATCCCAGGTGCGATAGGGCAGATACGATGCGAATACTTCGCTCTCGTCGGCCGCGATGAGAACGTCATAGGCGGGGGCCTGTTGGGTAAAGACCGGGATCTGCTTCTGGATCAGGGCGACCCCGCTATCGGTCCGGCGCGCGCCGCCGGTGTCCTCGAACACGCGCTCTTGCACGATCTTGGCACCGAAGCGCGTTGCGGCTCGGCGATAGGCGTCAGCCTCAAGCTTGTCACTGTCGTGCGAGCCGGTGACAAGCAGCCAGCGCTTCCATTGCTTCCACACCAGATATTGCGCCAGCGCGTCCGCGAGCATGGAGCGCGTCGGCGCGATGTGGATGACATTGGCGCGGCAATCGGCTTCGCGCAGCCGATCATCGGCAGCGCCTGCATTGAACAGGACGGTACCCGTGTCGCGCACAGCGTCTGCTGCCTGAAGCAAAGCAGTTGGCGGCAAGTCGGCGATGATAAACGCATTACGGCTGGCGAGTTCGCTCGCTGCCTTGGCCGGGTCTTCTCCCTCCCTCAAGCGGATATCGTCGAGCTTGAACTGCTGATTCAGAAACTTTCCGGTGGTGTTGTTATCCGCGATGGCCAGCCGGGCGCCAGCGATGCCATCGTTCTCCGATGGCCGTTCGACGAAAGAGAGCGTTGCCTTGACGCCTGTCTGGCCGAGATAGCCGATGCCGATCGTGACGGGATCGGCAGCCAGAGCAGGAGACATCACGGCGCACACAGCGAGCATGCCGATCAACCACCCGATCATGTATCCTCCCGATGCTCCTTCCCGGCTTCGCGTCGGTGAAGGGCTTCTTGGCTTGAAACATGACTCAATTGGCGTAGCTTGCAACCTGAGATTTCCCGGGCGCGTTGCATTTTAACGATGTGAGGTGTGCGATGAGAGCGCTGATGATCGCCGGGCTGCTGTTTCTGACCGCAACTGCGGCGCAATGCGCCGAGACAAAAATGGCGGTGTTTGACTTCGAACTGATCGACACGAGTCTCGATGGCGAGATGAAAGGGCCGCGTGACGATGAGCACGAGCGGTTGCTGCGGATCAGCACCCAGCTGCGCGACGAGGTCCGGAAGTCAGGGCGTTTTGACGTGCTCGACATGACGAGCGTCAATGCTGCAGCGCACGAGAAGAACCTGCAGGCATGCGGTGGCTGTGATGTGCAGATGGCTCAGCAGATCGGCGCCGATTTGGCCGTCACCGGCACGGTACAGAAGATCTCCAACCTCATTCTCAATATGACGATCTATCTGCGCAGCGCGCGCACCGGGCGGCTGGTGACCACGATGAATGCGGATTTTCGCGGGAATACGGACGAATCCTGGTCGCGGACGGTCAGTTATCTCGTGCGCAACCGCCTGCTGGCGCCGAATTACGGCGCGCCGCAGGCGCAGTGATCAGGCCTTGAGTCGCGTGGCGTGCCAGCGCAGATGATCGGCCATGAAGGTTGAGATGAAATAATAGCTGTGATCGTAGCCGGGCTGGCGACGCAGCGTGAGCGGGATGCCAGCGTCGTCGCAAGCACGCTGCAGAAGTTCGGGCTTGAGTTGCTCGCTGAGGAAATTGTCGGCCTCGCCCTGATCGACCAGCAGGCCGGGGACGCGCGCGCCATCCTCGATCAGCGCCACGGCATCATGTTTCCGCCACGCAGCCTTGTCATCGCCGAGATAGCCACCAAGCGCCTTGATGCCCCACGGCACCTGCGACGGCGCAACGATGGGCGCGAAGGCGCTGGCGGCGCGGTAGCGATCCGGATTTCGCAGTGCGATGGTGAGTGCGCCGTGTCCACCCATGGAATGGCCCATGATGGATTGCCGGGAGGCATCCGCCGGGAAGTTGGCGAGAACGAGCTGCGGCAATTCCTCGGTCACATAGCTCCACATGCGATAGTGACGCGCGAACGGTTCTTGTGTCGCATCCACATAGAAGCCGGCGCCGAGGCCGAAATCATAGGAATTTTGCGGATCTCCGGGCACATCGGCGCCGCGCGGGCTGGTGTCCGGCGCGACGAAAATGAGACCAAGTTCGGCGCAGGCGGCGCGAAAGTCGCCTTTCTCGGTGACATTGGCATGGGTGCAGGTCAGGCCGGACAGATACCAGACCACCGGCAGTTTCGCGCTATCCGGGTGTGGCGGCACGAAGACCGAGAACGTCATCTCGGTTCCGGTGGATTGGCTGGCATGTTTGTAGACGCCCTGCGTGCCGCTATAGGATCGATTGAGTGAAACTGTCTGCATGGTCATCACTTACATGTGCGATGCGGCGGTCTTGCGGCCGCCGGATAGAAGGGAATAGCGATCAGGCAATGCCGCGCTCGATGGCGAAGCGCACGAGTTCGACCGAGCTACGAATGCCGAGCTTCTGTCGCATCAACGACGATGTGTTGGCGACCGTCTTGTAGGAGGCATGCACCATCCACGCAATCTCTGCGAGGCTCTTGCCGGCGCCCAGCAGCCGAAGTATCTCCATTTCACGCGCGTTGAGCTTCGATAGCGGGCTCTGCGACAAGGCCGGTCCGGCAAAAGCGAGACTTCGCGCCATGCCGGGCGGCAGATAGACATTGCCCTGCGCGACCTCATAGACGGCTTCCACCAGATCGTTCGGATCGCCGGTCTTGGACACATAGCCCTTGGCACCGGCCTCGATCGCGCGTGCGGCGAAAATCGGATCGTCGTTCATGCTGAACATGATGATGCGGGCAGCACCGTCGCGCGTCAGGATGCGGCGCGCCAGTTCGAAACCGGACACCGTGGGCAGATTGATATCGATGATGCAGATATCGGGATCACCGGTGAGAAAGACCTGTTCCCCGCTGGCAGCATCGGCGGCTTCGAGCAGCTCGATCTCGGGATCATCGGCAAACACCGCGCGGCAACCCGATGTGATGATGGGGTGATCATCGACGATCAGAACGCGCATGGGAAACTCCGCACTTGAAAATCGGCGCACGGGCAATCGGCGAACCGACCGTGATTGCTGCGCTGCGTCTGCGGCGACGCAACCATGCGCCTACGCAATGATAGTGCTGGCAACCGATGGTCGCGTAGAGTTGAATATGATCGCCGTCGGATTCCGCTGTCAAGGCGAGAGTCGTGGCGCGGAGGCGAGGGGCGGGTGTAGTCATGTGGCGAAAACTGTCGCTGCGCGCCAGGATCAACTGTCTCATCGGGCTGATGCTTGCGCTCGGCCTCGCGGCCAATGTCGCGCGGCTTGTGCTGGAGGCCGGGCCGCGCGTGCAGGCCGAGGACCGCAGCGTCATCCGCCTTGCGCGTGAAGTCATCGAGACGATCGGGCCCGGCATCGGCGCTGCTGCGGATGCAGCCGCGCAGCTTGATAAAATTGTTGCCGATCTGAATCGGTCACGTCACGTCACGATCATGCGCGAAGGTGCGGAACGTGCCGCGGTACCGAACCGGGACAATGTGAAACCGGACGGCGAAGCGGGGTCACCGCCATCTTGGTTCATTGCGCTGATCCATCCCGAGCGGATATCGGTCCCGGTTCCGGTGTCGATCGGCAACAAGCAGGACGTGCTGGTGATTACCTCGCATCCCGATGACGAGATGCAGGAAATCTGGGACGGCATCGTTACCCAGCTCGTGCTCGGTTTGATCGTGGCCGTCGTGTTGTTCGTCGTCACGAGCCTGGTGGTCAGGCGCGCGCTGGCGCCGCTCGATGCGCTCTCGCAGGCCATGATCGATATCGAGGCCGGGAAATATCGTGCGCATGTCCAGCCGTCGGGAGCTCCTGAACTTGCTGCTCTCTGCGACCGGCTGAATCATCTCGCGATGACGCTGGATGAGGCCCTTGAGGATCGGCGCAAACTCGCCGAGCGCATGGTGTCGCTGCAGGATCTTGAACGGAAGGACATCGCGCGCGAATTGCATGATGAGTTTGGGCCGCACCTTTTCGCGCTTCGTGCGCATGCGGGAGCGGCCATGCGCCTTGCGGATCGCGATCCGTCAGGGGCCGTTGACCTGCGCCGGCACGGCACCGCCATTCTGGCGCAGATCGATGCGTTGCAGCAGTTCAATCGCCAGGTTCTCGAGCGGTTGCGACCGGCTGGCCTCGTCGATCTCGGGCTGTCCGGTGCAGTCGAGGTGTTGATCAGACTCTGGCGGGAGACCAAACCCGACGTTGTGATCGACGCCCGACTATCGCCGTCGCTTGGGAGGCTCGGTGAAGCCGCTGAATTGACAGCCTATCGTGTGGTGCAGGAGGGCCTAACCAACACGTTCCGGCATGCACAGGCGACGCGTGTGAGCGTCACCATCTTGCCGGTCGGAGCAGGAGAGGGGCGGGAAAGTATCGTTGTCCGCATTCATGACAATGGGATCGGAATCGATCGCGAAAACCATTCGGGCTTCGGCTTGATCGGCATGCGGGAGCGCGTATGGGCGCTGGGTGGCGTGTTGACCATCACGTCGCACACCGATGGCGTCGTCATCGAGGCCGTCATTCCGGGGGACGAGAGGGAGTCGGCGCCTGTCGTCGCGGGCGATGGGGCGTGGCGGGTGAATGAGCCGGTATCAGGAGCTCGTCCAATACCGGTAACCCAGCCAGCCGAGCAGCAGCGCGCCAGCAATCCATAGCGTCAGGATGGCGATCATGCCGGCCCGGCTACTCGGGCGCCCGGCCGCCTCGCTGGCCTTGATGCGATATTCGGCCATCACATCGGCCGGCACCATGGCCACGACCAGCCAGATGCCGAGCGGGACGATGATGAGATCGTCGAGATAGCCGAGCACCGGAATGAAGTCCGGGATCAGGTCAATCGGCGATAGCGCATATGCGGCGACGATGATGGCGAGTATTTTCGCAAGACACGGCACCCGCGGATCGCGCGCCGCGAGATAGACCGCATGCGTGTCCCGTTTGAGCGCGCGCGCCCAGATTGTCAGTTGTGAGAACAAGATCGCTCCGCCGCCGGCGCATAAGACCGCCGACGGAACAGTATAGCGATGACCGTTGGCAAGAGGGAGGAGCGTCCGTCTCGGATGCTTGGCCCGACGGCCTGCGCCAAGGCGCCGCGCATGACGATCGAACCGGTCCGGCGCGACTACCGACCGACATGATGTGAAATGCACATCAGCGAACCGCATCCCGGTCGGCGGGAAACCTATAATCCCTATAAAGTTACCTTCGTCAGGGTTGAAAGCACCAAAATGGTACTTTAATGGTAATTCCATGTCACCCCGATACGGCTCAGCTCTGTCGATGACCCTCAGCCCGTCCGCTGACGACCGGGCGAAGCTGTTTGCGACCTTGACGGCTTATCGTCAGGCGCTGCGCCTGCTCGACCAGACCCGGGGCGCCAATCTCGTTTCTCTGCATGAAGCGGCCTATGACACCATTCGAGAGAAGACAGGCCTTCCGGCGCGGCTGGTGACGCTCGCGCTGCGCGATCATGGTCGCCACAAGGGCGAGGACAATGTCAGCGCCATCCCGCTGGATGCAAAACTGTTCGCCATCAAGGGACCGGACAGCGTCAGCATCGCGACTGTGCAGGGGCGTGTCATTCTTCCCTACACAATGAACGGCTATCACCTCGGCTGGAACGACTTCGCCGAGGCCCGTCTCGTATTTCATGCAGATGAAATCGAACTATGCGCCGGCATTCACGCCGGAGTGCACTCATCCAAGGAGGGATCGATGTCGAATGAAGGTATTCTCGCGCGTCTCGGGCGTGTGATCGCAGGCGTCGTCAACAATGCGGTCGATACTGCGGAAGCGGCGAATCCGACGGCCGTGGCCCAGCAGGCGCTGCGCGAGATCGATAAGATTTCCGACGAAGCGCGCGCGGCTCTCAGTGTTGCAGTCGCCGCCGGCCACCGGCTGAAAGCCAAGGCTGATGATCTCGACGCCGAAATCCGGGATCTCGATGAAAGGATCAAGGTGGGCCTCGCGGGTGGTCGCGAGGATCTCGCCCGTGCGGCTACTGGTGTTCAGATCGATCTGGAGGCGCAGCGCGAAGCGCTGTCCAAGGCGCTCGCAGAAAATGCCGGCGAAGTTGCCGAGGCCCAGGCTGCGTTGCGCTCCATCGCATCGGCACGTGATGATGCGAAGAAGCGGCTGGATGATGCCCAGCGCGCGCAGAAGGCGGTGCAGGGCCCCGACGCCACGCCGTCGCAGCGCAATGATCGTCGCTTGGCCGACGCATTGAGCGCGGTCGAGCGCGTGACCGGCGTCCCGGTCAAACCGACATCCGGCGCCGCCGAAGTGGAAGAACTGGGACAGATCCAGCGGCAGAATGCGATCGAGGCACGTCTGAAAGCGTTCCGCGAAGGCGAGCGCTGATGATGGCGCTCGTTCAGCCCGGCACCGAGCCATTCTGGTTGGCGCTCATGGTGGTCGCCGGGCTGGGCGTGGTCGAAATCCTGTCGCTGCTGCTCGGCGCCTCCGTCTCCGGTCTTCTCGATGATGGTCTGGGCTTTCACGGTCCCGGTCATGCGGATGCCAGCGTACTTGGTGGCTGGATGTCCTGGCTCAATGCCGGCGGCGTGCCGGTGCTGGTGCTGGCGGTCGTGTTCTTCTCCGCTTTCGCTGCCATCGGTTTTGCGTTGCAATCGTTGGCGTCCAGCATTCTCACGCCGCTGCCGCTTCTCATGGCCGTGCCCGCATCCGTCGCGTTGGCTCTGCCGGTGACGCGGTGGTCGAGCCGCAGCCTGGCACGCACCATCCCGCGTGATGAAAGCAGCGTCATCAGCCAGTCCGATCTCGTCGGTCTTCTGGGCACCGTTACGCTGGGACCGCTCGATCAAGGCCATCCCGGCAATGTCCGGGTGCGCGACAGCCACGGCAATATTCATCTTCTGCGTGCCATGGCCGCTCCCGGCCATGTCATCGAAACCGGCGCATTGGTCGTCATCGTCGATGGGACCGATGGTCTCTTTCAGGCAATTCCGGCGCCGCCCGAACTGGCGCTCAATCAAGGAGGCTAAACAGCCATGGATTTCTTCTCGCTCGGAATGACCGCCGGCACCATCATCGTCGGGCTCGTCGTCATCAGCGTCATCATGATGTCGCTCTACACCCGCGCCACGCGGGACAAGGCCTATGTGCGGACGGGCCTCGGTGGCAAGAAAGTCGTGCTCGATGGCGGCTCGGTCATCCTGCCCATCTTCCACTCCTATTCATGGGTGTCGCTCTCGACGCTTCGCCTCGAAGTGAAGCGCGCCGAAAACGAATCCATGATCACCAAGGACCGTATGCGTGCGGACATCACGGCGGAATTCTATGTTCGCGTGAAGCCTGATGCCGAAAATATCGCCCTTGCGGCGCAGACGCTCGGCGATCGCACCAATGATGCCGATGCACTGAAGACGCTCGTCGAAGCAAAGTTCGTCGACGGCCTGCGCTCGGTCGCCGCCACCATGTCGCTACGCGACCTGCAGGAGCAGCGCGCGGAATTCGTCAAATCGGTGCAGGCCGCCGTGGCGCATGACCTGCAGTCGAATGGTCTCGAACTGGAATCGGTGTCGCTGACCCGGCTCGACCAGACCGACATCAAGCATTTCAATCCCAACAACAGCTTTGACGCGGAAGGCCTCACGGCGCTCACCAAGATCACCGAGGAGCGCAAGCGCGAGCGAAACCAGATCGTGCGCGACAACGAGGTGGAGATCGCCACCAAGGATCGCGAGGCCAGCCTGCGTCGCCTGACCATCGAGCGCGAACAGCGCGATGCCGAGCTCTCGCAGGAACGCGATATCGCCAACAAGACCTCGGAAACGCGCGCGGAAGCCGCAAGGGCCGAGCAGGCTGCGCGTCTCAGTGAAGAAACCTCGCGCCTCGATGCCGAACGCGGCATTGCCGAGCGCGATGCGCAGACGCGGCAGGCTCGCGAAAGCGCGCGCATCGAAGCCGAACGCGGCATTGCCGAACGAGAGGCGGAGGCGCGCAAGGTGACGGAAAGCGCCCGCATCGATGCGGCCATCGCAGTTGCCCAGAAGACCGAAGAAGAGCAGGCGGCCCGCGCCCGTGCCGACGAAGCCAAGGCGGCAGCAACGACTGCCGAAGAACAGGTGATTACGGCGCGCGAAGTCGAGATCGCCGAACGCGCCAAGCGCATCGCTGTGCTGGATGCACGCAAGACCGCCGAGCGCGAGGCGACCGCCATCACCGTGAAGGCCGAAGCGGAAAAGGAAGCTGCCGCCAACCTGGCCGCCTCCGTCAAGATCCAGGCCGAAGCCGAGGCCGAAGCGGCGAAGATCCGTGCGCAGGGCGTGATCGAGCTCGGCGAGGCCGAAGCGCGTGCCGAGCGGGCCAAGAACGAGGCGCGCAATGCGCTGGCGCCTGCGATCATCGAGTTCGAACTGTCGCGTGCCCGGATCGATATCATTCCCGAGGCGCTCGAACAGGCCATGAAACCGATCGAGAAGATTTCGGACATCCGCATCTTCAATGCCGGCGGCATCGGCGGTCTCGGCGGCGCGAACGGGCATCGCGGCGACGGCAATGCAGTCTCGGACCTGTCGAGCCAATTGCTGAACTTCACCGCCCAGAAGCCAATCCTCGACGAGATCCTCGCGCAGGCGGGCTTCAAGGGGGCTGATCCCACGCAGGCATTGCTGGCGGCGTCAGTTGGTAACCTCAAGGCGGAGCCGGCAAAGACACCCAAGCAATCCGCAAATGGCCCTCTGCCCCAAGGTGACCTGCCAGGCTGAGGTATCCGTGTTCAATCTTCCCGAGGCGACAGTGTCTTCGTCACGTACGCCATCATGTGCGTGACGAGGCACAGCATTACGATTGATCATTTGTCTGACTGATCGGCCGACTACTGCAGATCCAGTTGAAATCGATGCTGCAGCACCGTCTCACCGCTTCGGTCGACGGTGTATGTGCCGGTATATGTCCCTCTCGGCCAGTTGCGGTCTGACCGTTTCTTCCCGGCGAAAAGAATTGTCTGTGCCTGATTGCGCGCGATCGCAGCTGGGCGGTTTTCCGCGATGACTTTCCCGTCGGGATCGCGCATCGCCAATGTATGGCTGTCACCCGCCTTCAGGCCGATCGTCCGGACATAAGCGACCAGTGCTTCGGCATTCGCCGTCGGCGGGCGTTGAGCCGCGATCCCGTCCTCAATCAATTCGTTCGTGATCGCCTCGGTGCTGAACCCATGGTTCAGGACCACGCGTGGCACATAGGCCAAACGGGCCCGCACGTCTTCCGTCCATTCGTTCTCGGCGCTGCGCTCGCAAACACCGGCTCGCGGGATGCCGCCGAATGGATCGATGACCTTGCCTTCGCGCCGAAGCAAAAAATGCAGGTGCGGATATTCAGTCAGGCCCGACATGCCGACCGAGCCGAGCGCTTGGCCGGCGCGTATCGTGTCGCCGGATTTGACGAGGATGCTTCCTTTGGCCATGTGGCAGTACTGCGTTTCGCGATTACCCGCATGCTCGATCACGACGCCATTGCCGCATTCCTGGCCGCTGACTGCATCGCGCCTGTCGCCCTTCACAGGGCGGTCGACAAGGCCATCACGGACGCGCAGCACCTTTCCATCGGCGGCCGCCAGCACGGCGACAGGATTTTGCTGCGGGCCATTTGAGGGAATACGGAAGTCGACGCCGTTGTGACCGTCATAGGTCAGCGTCCCGCACATGTAGTCCTTCGCAGACGGACTGTCGTCGATGTCCACATAGTTCTGGATGAAACAAGTGCGGCCAACATCGCAAGCCAAAGGGAGCAGAAGGTCTCCCGAATTTGCCGCGTGAGGATACCCGAGGCATAACACCAGCGCCAGCGACGGCTCAAACCGTCGTCGGCGCGTCATCCGATTGCGTCCACGAGTGCTGAAGATGCCATCCTCCTCTCTTGTCCAGATCAGGATGTCACGATGTAGGGTGCTGCGGGATGTCTTAGCTTGAACGGCGAAAATGTCTGGCTATGCAGCACGAAGAACTCAGATTGTCGATTGATTCCAACCTTGAGCATGATGCGCTTTATATATGTGCGAACGGTTTCCTCAGTAAAGCCGAGCTCCACGCCGATCGCGCGTGGGCATCGCCCGCCGAGAATGCTGCGGACGATGCGTGTCTCTACCCAGCTCAGATTGAACGCGAGAGCGATGCGCCGGGCACCGGTATCTTCATCGAACTGGGGGACGTAAATCAAAGCAAGGGTTGGATTTGCATTTCCGGGAATTGTCCCCACCACGGCGAATAGAAATCGCTGTTCATCGTTTGAGATCAAAACGGTTGATCCGGCAGCTTTCTGTTTTGGATCCGGGATGATCGATGCGCGAACGGCCTCTTTGAGCCTTTCGGTAATGAGCGGGGAGGCCCCCGATAGCACGCCGCGGTCGAGCGTGATCACGCCTTCGCTGACGAGCCGTCGAAATGCACCGTTCATGTTGTGGACGCCTAGATTCTCGTCGACCGTGAGCGCGGGCGGTTCAATATCGTCCAGCCATCTTTGATGAGCATGCAGAGACGCTCTTTCCATTTCTGTCACGGCGTCCCACAATAATTCGATGGCGCGGGTGGCGCTGGTGAATTCCGCTGTGGCGATCGGTGTGGATCGCCACCCAGCGATGAAGATCGCCGTGTCACCGGATGCCGCGCATATGCGGCCGATCACCGAATGGCGCCCGACTTCTGGTTTCGTGCCTATCAAACGGCGAGCAAAGCTGTTCGGAGACATCGACGATTGATAGATGAAATTGCCTTCGCGGCTGAAATTCTCCGCAATACACCGCGCAAGCGCTTCCGACGAAGGTTTTGGCGCGGGTAATCCAACCGCGACCTGATCGAGCGTATCGCCTTTCGGAGACAGGAAAGCCGCGTAACAGCGATTGCATTCGAGTAATCGGGCGACGGTGCGCGCAAACCATAGATTCTGTGGATCGGGATGTCGTTTGGGAAGCGATGGTTGGTCTGTGCGAGGCGCTTTGACCTTGAGTGTCATCGAGGCGATATGGTCCGAGCGATCATTCTCCTGCGGTTTGCCTTCCTGCTGCATGAATGCCTCCCCGAAAATGGTGTGGTTACATTGCGCCAGGCTTCAACTTTCCCGGAAGGCACGGTGGACGCGCAGGCGCAGCGGCTGAATTGAATACTCCGCAAATGTTCTAATTCCTGTTTCAACGAAAACCTCGACCGGAAGACCGGGCTTCAATGTCGTCAGATATTGCTGGACGTCCGGTGATTGCTGCAGATCAATTTCTGCCATGTAGGATGTGACGCCGCTCTTCGGATCAGTGAACGCGTCCGCCGCAACGGTGATGACGCTCCCTTCCAGCATGGGGCGGCGGCGAATGTTCAGGGCCAGCACGCGGATGCGTGCGACCTGCCCGGCGATGACTTCCTCGCGATCCTGAGGGCGCAGGGATGCCTCGATGACGAGGCGATCCTCGCTGGGAACGATCTCCATGAGTGTCTCGCGAGGCGCCAACACGGTATTCAATTCCCTGCTATTGAGACGAACGACCCTTCCGGCCTCGGGGGCGCGCAGATCGGTTCTGGCCAGTTGCTCGCGCAACACGGCGATCCGATGTCTCGCGTCACCGATCGACTCGCGGGTTGCATGACTCTGCTTGGCGATATCCTGACTCTGGTTGAGACCTAGCTGCTTCCCACGATCGGACAGTTCGGCGATCTTCCCGCGTGTTTCTGCCTGTTGCGTGAGGTTGCGCGTGAGTTGCGCCTGCATGTCCGCTTCCGCCCGCTTCAGCGCAAGCACGCGCGGTTTTCGCGCGAGTCCCTTTTCCAGGAGCGAGACGGTATCCTTGATCTCCTCTTGAAGAAATTGCAATTGCTCTTGAAGGCTTACCCTGCTCGTCTCGAGGCCGCGCGCCGTCTCAGCCAATTGCAGCGTCTGCTGCTCGACCAGTTGGCGCTCGCCGGCCAAGGCATTCGATCGCGTCGCAAACTCTGTTTCCTGTGTCTGAATTGCGGTCTTGGCTTCAGGGAGTAGGGAGGTCCGTAGTTCGTCGGGGTAGTCCACTTTGGCCAACTGCATTTGTTCGGCGAGCAGCCGCGCGTCCAGCGCCAGATCAGCAAACAATTTTGTCTGTAATACGCCGATGCTTCCCTCTATTTGCGTTGTATCAAGCTTTGCTACGATCTGGCCGGCCTCGACCTGCTGGTTCTCACGAACATAGATCGCCTTCAGGATCCCGCCATCGAAATGCTGCACCGCCTTCCGCTTGGACTGTACCTTGATGATTCCGGGAGCGATCACGGCGCTGCGTAGCGGGACGAAGGCGGCCCAGGCGCCGAATCCACAGAACTGAATTGCCAGGAGGAGGGCTCCCCACCTGATCAGTCGCCGTGGATCGGATCTCGGTGTTTCGAGAGAGCTGCGTTCATTCGGTGAGCCGAGCAGGATTTCCTGGACCTGAGTTGCCACGACTGGTGCTCCTAGCCTGACAACAGTTGCGGCCGATCGGGCTGACGCACGGTTCGGCGAACCGGTGATATTGCCGTCGGCGTGCTTGGCAGAACCTCCGAAACGGGGCCGAATGCGACCTGCGTACCGTCGCGCAGCAGCAGCACATGATCCGCAATCGTGAGAAGACGTGGGCGGTGGGTCACGATGAGAAACGTGGCGCCTTGTGCCCGCGCACTGAGGATCGCCGTGCACAGGGCTGCCTCGCCGTCAGGATCGAGGTTTGCATTCGGCTCGTCGAGCAGGATCAGTTTGCGATTGCCGAAAAATGCCCGCGCCAAGCCGATGCGTTGTCGCTGACCGCCGGAGAGGCGATGACCGTCGCGGCCGATCTCCGTCTGATATCCGCCTGGCAATGCCAGGATCATCTGATGGGCGCCGGCGAGCGTTGCTGCGGCGATGATATCTTCATCGCGTGCGTTTTCCTCGAATCCGCAAATGGCTTCAGCCACGCTCCCTGCGAGGAGTTCGACATCCTGGGGAAGATAGCCGATATGTCGGCCTAGTTGATCGGGGTTCCAGTTCTCCAGCAAGGCGCGGTCGAGACGGATCTCGCCGACGCTCGGTCGCTCGAGCGCTGCCGCCATGCGCAGGAGGGTGGACTTTCCTGCGCCGGTGGGGCCGACAATGACGACAATCTCGCGAGGCCTGCAGGAGAAGCCGATACCTCTGAGAATAGGGCGCTTCCCTTGGGGGGCAACATAAGCGACACCTTTCAGCTCAAGCAGCCCGCTCGGGGGAGCCAACTGCGTGCGATGCGGCTGCTTCAATACCCATAGTGCGGCGGTGCTGATGTGTTTCCACGCTTCCTGTGCGGCGGTGACGCCTCGCCAGGCAGAGATCAGGCTCTCCATGGGTTGCAGGGTGCGACTGACCATGATGGAGCTGGCGATCAGGCTTCCCGCCAGCACCTCGTTCTGCAGCACGAGCCAGGCGCCGCATCCGATCGCGAGAATCTGCAGGATGGATCTCACCATGCGAGCGGCAGATGCCATCGCCGCCACGCGTTCGCTCGCGCGGACGACCGGAGACAGCGCCTCGTCATTGATGCGCATGAAGGAGCGGATGGCGCCGTCGGTCCATCCCATGGCCCTGATGAAATTGGCATGTCGGACGATCCCGTCCATTTGTGCCTGACAGCGGGCGGCCGCTCCACTCGCATCCTTCACTTCTGCACGGGCGATGCTGTTGCTCACATATCCCATCACTGACAGCACGACAGCGCCAACGAGGGCAATAGTTCCGTAATAAGGATGGATGAAGAAGAGGAGCAGCACGAACACCGGGAGAAATGGCGCATCGACCAAGGTGATGACAGCGCCACTGGAAAAGAAATTGCGGAGCTCGCGAACCCGCACGAGATCATGCGTGGAGCCCTCCCGGCGCCGGGCAGGATCAGCGATGGTCGCCTCGAGAACGAGCGGCGCCATGCGTTGTTCGAAAGTGACCGCGAACCGGCTGAGCAAACGGAAACGGATTGCATCGAAGAAGGCACTGAAGATCAGCGCCACAATGCCGATGACCGTGAGGCCGACGAGAGTTTCGATGCTGCCGCTGCTGATGACCCGGTCGAAGACCTCGATGGAATAGAACGGCAGCACAAGAAGCAGGGTATTTGCAGACACGCTGAAGATGACGACCCACATGAGTGTGGTTCGCCCTGGGACGGTGTGGACAATCGATTGTGCCCGAGCCGACTGAGCCGCTGGACGCATAGTGCACTGCCTGATTGCGTAGAATGCGCAGGGCGGCACGGGTGCCGCCCTGCATGGTCAATGATCAGACAACCTCGATCGCGGTGTAACCCGCTGCGGTGTTGATGTCGTCGATCGACGCATAGGGAGTACCGCCTCCGGTGATGCCGTCGAGCGTGATTGTACCGAAGCCAAAATCAAGGGTGGTATTGGTGCCGTCGTCATCCACGACGATCGTCGTCGGATCGAAGCCTGGAGCGGCATCCACGCTGATGACGTCGCCATCGGCGAAGCTCAGATCAGTCACTTCGTCATCACCGAAATCTGCGCCAGTGCCGTCGCCGGCATTGATCGTGTCGGTTCCGGCGCCGCCCGTGAGGACGTCGTCACCTGTTCCGCCGTTCATCGTGTCGGCTCCGTTGCCGCCACTCAGATCGTCGTCGCCCGCTCCGCCCTCGAGCGCATCGTTGCCTGCTCCGCCGGTCATCGTGTCGGCACCATCGCCGCCGTCAAGCGTGTCGGCGCCGTTGCCGCCTGCGAGCGTGTCGTCGCCGGCATCGCCGTTCAACGTATCCATGCCTGCGCCGCCGGAGATGTCGTCTGCTCCGTCGCCGCCATTGGCCACATCATTGCCGTCACCGCCGTCGATCGTATCGTCGCCGGCATCGCCTGACAGCAAGTCGGCACCGGTTCCGCCGTCCATGACGTCGTCGCCATCGCCACCATTCAGCGTGTCGTTGCCGGCATCGCCGGTCATGATGTCGTTGCCATCGTCGCCATTGAGCGTATCGACACCGTCGCCGCCGCTCATGGTGTCGTCGCCGGCGCCGCCATTCAGCGTATCGTCACCGAGCCCGCCATTGACGGTATCGTCGCCCAGACCACCGCTGGCGGTGTCGTTGCCGTCGCCACCCTCAAGCGTGTCGTCGCCCAGGCCGCCGGTCAGCGTGTCGTCGCCTGCGTCGCCATTGAGGGTGTCATCACCTACGCCACCCGAGAGGTTATCGATGCCATCGCCGCCATTCAGCGTGTCGTTGCCGGCAGCGCCGACCAGCGTGTCGTCACCTGCGCCACCCGAGAGGACGTCATCTCCGGCACCGCCATCGACGGTATCGTTTCCGTCACCGCCATCGATCGTATCGATTCCTGCGTTTCCGGATAGATCGTCGTTGCCGGCTCCGCCATTGATCGTGTCATCGCCCGCATTGCCGTCGACCGTGTCATCTCCTGCACCGCCGTCGATCGTATCGTTGCCGGCACCGCCACTGGCCACGTCGTTTCCGTCGCCTCCCGAAATGGAGTCGTCTCCTGCATTGCCATTCAGGGTGTCATTGTCGGCGCCGCCGTCGATCGTGTCGTTGCCGGCTCCGCCGTTGATCAAGTCATCTCCGCCGAGTCCCGAGAGGGTGTCATTTCCCGGTAGCCCGTTGATCGTATCCGCAAGCGCGGTTCCATTCAGGATATCGTCACCAACTGTACCATTGATCAAGGCCATGATTGTCACTCCATGATGATGTCGCGCTTCGATTGCGACTACGCTTCGCGCGGAACAGAGCTGCATGGTTGTCGCCAACCCCCATCCGAGACCGGGAGATTGCGAGCGTGAGCGTGTCGATTGATCGGATGTCAGGCAATCCCCAGATGGGGACAAAACTTCATATGGAAGTGCAGATAGCTATTGCGCATATGTTCGTCAGGTAATCGACGAAAGGGCAGTGGCGCTGTCGTAATCCATGAGTTCGTAACTGCGCATGGGAGTGATGATTAGCGCTTTGCAGAGGCGGGTCGCGTCCCTGTGGCTGCAGTATCTTTTGTGATTCGTCATGAAATGCAGCGATTGGTTCGATGATGCTGATCGCATCGGCTGCTGATGTCTTGCCCGGCGCAATACGATGATACGCGCCGTCATCTCTTCGAAAGGGCGATGCTCAATGGCGAAGATGAACTGGTTTTCCGGCGCAGCGCCGTGTCGTGTCCGCAAAGTCAGTTGCCGAAAGTCATGACCGGCTAACGTGCTGTCGAAAAAAATATGGTTGATCAAATGACAATCAGCCTGGAGCTGTGAGCTCCAGGCTGATCCGTTTCGTCAACGATGTGCCTGGCCTTAGCCGAACTGGTTCATCGTATTGTGCGCGCCGCCGGCCTTGAGGGCTGCTTCACCCGCAAAATACTCCTTATGGTCGTCGCCGATGTCGGAGCCGGCCATGTTCTGATGCTTCACACAGGCGATGCCCTGGCGGATTTCCTCGCGCTGAACATTCTTGACGTAGCCCAGCATGCCCTGCTCGCCGAAATAGGCCTTGGCGAGCGTATCCGTGGACAGCGCAGCCGTGTGATAGGTCGGCAGCGTGATCAGGTGGTGGAAGATGCCGGCGCGCTTGGCCGAATCCGCCTGGAAGGTGCGGATCAGCTCGTCGGCCTGCTTCGCCAGTTCCGTATCGTCATATTCGGCCTTCATCAGCTCGGCGCGGTTGTACTTGCTGACATCCTTGCCGGCCGCCTTCATCTCGTCGAACACCTGCCAGCGGAAGTTCAGCGTCCAGTTGAAGGACGGCGAGTTATTATAGGCCAGCTTGGCATTCGGCACGACTTCGCGAATGCGATCGACCATCGTGGCGATCTGCTCGACATTCGGGCGCTCGGTTTCGATCCACAGCAAGTCGGAGCCGTTCTGCAGCGAGGTGATGCAATCGAGAACGACGCGGTCCTGACCAGTGCCCTCGCGGAACTGGTAAAGATTGCTCGGCAGGCGCTTCGGACGCATCAGTTTGCCGTTGCGGGTGATGACGACATCACCATTGCCGATGTTGGATGCATCGACTTCCTCGCAATCCAGGAAGCTGTTGTACTGGTCGCCGAGATCGCCAGGCTTGTGGCTGACAGCGATCTGCTGGGTCAGGCCTGCGCCGAGCGAGTCGGTGCGGGTGACGACGACGCCGTCTTCAACGCCGAGTTCGAGGAAGGCGTGACGGCAGGCGCGGATCTTGGCCAGGAAGACTTCATGCGGCACGGTGACCTTGCCATCCTGATGGCCGCACTGCTTCTCGTCCGAAACCTGGTTCTCGATCTGCAGCGCGCAGGCGCCGGCCTCGATCATCTTCTTGGCCAGCAGATAGGTCGCTTCCGCGTTGCCGAAGCCGGCATCGATATCGGCGATGACGGGGACGACATGGGTCTGGAAGTTGTCGATCGAGGCGATCAGCTCTTCGGCCTTTGCGTTGTCGCCGGCCTTGCGGGCCGCATCGAGCGCACGGAACGTGTTGCTGAGCTCACGCGAGTCGGCCTGACGCAGGAAGGTGTAAAGCTCTTCGATCAGGGCAGGCACCGAGGTCTTCTCATGCATCGACTGATCCGGCAGCGGGCCGAATTCCGAACGCAGTGCCGCGATCATCCAGCCCGACAAATAGAGATAGGTGCGGTCGGTGGTGCCGAAGTGCTTCTTGACCGAAATCAGCTTCTGCTGCGCAATGAAACCGTGCCAGCAGCCAAGCGACTGGGTGTACTTCGTGGAATCTTGGTCATAGCGCGCCATGTCGGCGCGCATCTGCGCGGCAGTGAAGCGCGCGATGTCGAGGCCGGTCTTGAAGCGGTTCTGCAGGCGCATGCGGGCGATCGCCTCAGCGGTCACGCCGTTCCAGGTCGGCTGGGTCTTCAGCAGCGCGGCCGCAGCTTCGACCTCGCTCGCATAGGAACCCGTGCGGGTGAACTGATCGATATCGCGCGGTTGAAAATTCATGGGTCCGATCCCTTCCTGTTCGACTGTGTGTCTAACGCCTGTTCTAAGCGCGGGATCGGGAGGAGCTAGACGGAACGCCGCTAACTTGTCATACTTTACAAGCTCGAAGTGTAAGGTTGTAAAGTATAACAAGTGGTATATAGGTAGTTTAATGGCGCCCGCTGGTGGTCGTTCTGTCTTTATTGGCCCGCGTCTGCGGCGGCTTCGGCGCGACCTTGGCCTGACCCAGGCCGATATGGCTGCGGATCTGGAGATTTCGGCGCCCTATGTTGCGCTTCTTGAGCGCAACCAGCGGCCGATGACGGCCGATATGCTGCTCCGTCTCGCGCGCACTTACACCATCGACCTTGCCGATCTCGCCGGCGATGGTGGTGCGGACTCGACGGCGCGGCTGCAGTCGATCCTGAAGGAGCCGATGTTCTCCGACATCGACATTCCCTCGCTCGAAATCAGTGATCTCGCCGTTTCCTATCCCGGCATGGCCGAAGCCTTTCTGCGTCTCTACACGGCCTATCGCGAGGAGCAGCTCGCGCTGGCCGAGCGCCGCGGCCCCGCAGCGGCCGGTGGTGCGGCGGAGGAGGGCGGTGGGTATGACGCCAATGATCCCGTCGCCGAAGTTCGCCGCTTTCTCGCTGCCCGCCGCAACAATTTTGCGGCCATCGACGATGCAGCCGAACGCCTTGCGCAGGCGACGTCGGGTGCGAGCGGATTCATCGAACGGCTGAAGACGCGTCACAAGCTGCAGGTGCGCTACATGCCGCCAGACGTCATGCTCGGCTCCGTGCGACGTCTCGATCTGCATCGCCGGCAGTTGCTGCTGGAAGACTCGCTGGACACCGCGAGCCTGAATTTCCAGCTCGCGCAGCAGCTTGCTTATCTCGAATTCGGCAACGAGATCGGTGCGGCACTGGAAGACAACAAATTCACCGGCAAGAGCGCCGAGTTGCTCGCGCGGCGTGCGCTTGCGGGCTATGCGGCCGCGGCGATCGTGATGCCCTATGCGGCCTTTGCCCGGGCCGCGGAAACGCGTCGCTATGATCTCGAAGCGCTGGCGCGCCAGTTTGGCGTGAGCTTTGAACAATGCGCCCATCGCGTCACCACGCTGCAGCGGCCGGGGGCGGAGAAGGTGCCGTTCTTCCTCATTCGCGTCGATCCGGCCGGCAACATTTCCAAGCTGCTCGACGGCGCCGGCTTCCCCTTCGCGAAACATGGCGGCGCCTGTCCGCTGTGGTCGGTGCATAATGTCTTCCGCACGCCGCGTGAACTCGTGACGCAGTGGCTGGAGCTGCCAGACGGCCAGCGCTTTTTCTCCATCGCGCGCACAGTGACTGCGGGTGGCGGCTCGTTCGGCGCCCAGCGCATCGAACGCGCCATCGCGGTCGGTTGTGCCGCGGAGCATGCGGGCCAGCTGATTTACACGCGCGACGGAGCCGGCCCGCGCGCCGATGCGCCGACGCCGGTGGGCGTGGCGTGCCGAGTCTGCCATCGTCCACGTTGTACGGCGCGCTCGGCACTTCCCATTGGTCGTGAATTGTTGCCGGACGATTTCAGGACGCTGAGCGTGCCGTTCGGATTTTCAGCGGAATGACGCTGCTTTGCGCTTGGACTTGCGGAGGTGAATGAGGCAGCATCGCGCCTCTCTAATTCCCGAACGCAAGAGTGAGACGCCCATGAGCCCGCGCACCCGCCTCGATGAACTCCATGCCGAAATGACCGAATGGCGCCAGGATTTTCACGCCCATCCCGAGATCGGCTTCGAGGAAGAGCGCACCAGCGAGATCGTCGCCAAGCGCCTGGCGGAATGGGGCATCGAAGTGCATCGCGGTTTCGGCAAGACCGGTCTGGTCGGCGTGATCCGCGGCAAGCACGGTGCTGCCGGCAGCAACCGCGCCATCGGCCTGCGCGCCGATATGGACGCGCTGCCGATGGACGAGGGCAATGACTTTGCCCATCGCTCGCGAAATCCCGGCCGCATGCATGCCTGTGGCCATGACGGCCACACGACCATGCTGCTCGGCGCCGCAAAGTATCTCGCGGAGACGCGCAATTTCGCCGGCACCGTGCATCTGATCTTCCAGCCCGCCGAAGAAGGCCTCGCCGGTGCCAAGGCGATGATGGATGACGGGCTGTTCGAACGCTTCCCCTGCGATTCCATCTACGGCATTCACAACAGCCCGGACATGCCGCTTGGCACAGTGAAGGCGCTGACCGGCACGGCGCTGGCGGCGATCGACTATTTCACGCTGACGCTGCGTGGCCGCTCCGCCCATGGCGCGCATCCGCAGCAGGGCATCGATACGGTGGCGATGGCGGCGCAGGTGATCAATGCGCTGAACGCGATTCCATCGCGCCAGATCGATGCGCTGGAATCGGCCATCATCTCCATCGGCCAGATCCATGGCGGCACGTCGAACATCGTGATCCCGGAAACGGTGGAGCTGCGCGGCTCCGTCCGCACGCTCAAGCCGGAAGTCCGCGATCGTGTCGAGGAGCTGTTCAAGCGCACCGTCAAGTCCACGGCGGAGGCCTATGGCGGCAGCGCCGAGCTCGACTACAAGCGCGCTTATCCGCCGACCATCAACACTGCCGATGAAGCCGCCCGCGCCGCGCAGGCGGCGACGGCCGTGCCGGGCGTCAAAGAAGTGCTGCGCGAGGGCAATCCGCTGCTCGCCGGCGAGGATTTCGCCTTCATGCTGGAAAAGAACCGCGGCGCCTATTTGCTGTTCGGCCAGCGCGGCGCCGACAAGGGCGGCGTGCCCGTGCACAATCCCGGCTACGACTTCAATGACGACCTGCTGCCGATCGGTGCCAGCTATTTTGCGGCGCTGGTCGAGCAGGAGCTCGCTTAATCCCGTCATTGCGAGCGTAGCGAAGCAATCCAGATCTTTTTTGAAGAAGGACTGGATTGCTTCGTCGCTATGCTCTTCGCAATGACGGCGGATGATTTAAGCCGCGCCACTCGTCTCGATGGTGCGGCCGACCACGCGCAAGAGATCGCTGCGCACGGCTTCGATATGCTGCCTGAGGAAGCCCGCGGCTTCCTCTACGCGCCCCTCGCGACATAGCGCGATCAGCTGCGCGTGTTCCTTCTCCGCGATGCCCATGGCTTCGACCGTCGAGAGCTGCATCCGCGTATAGCGGTCGCTGGTCTGCAGCAGCGCCGTCACGATCGACTGCGTGCGCGGCTGCCGCGCATTCACATACATCGCCATGTGGAATTCAGCGTTGATCTGTCCCCATTCGCTGCGATTGCCGTCGGCGATCGCCGCCTCGAAACGCTTCTGGATGCGCTCCAGTGCGGCAAAATCATCCGCGGAAAAATGCGGGGCTGACTCGGCCAGCATGCGCGGCTCCAGCAGCCCACGCAGATCGAACACGTCATTGATCTCGTCGAGCGACAGCTCCGAGACGATCGCGCCCTTCTGCGGCACGATCCGCACCAGCCCCTCCGCTTCGAGTTGGAACAGTGCCTCGCGGACGGGAATTCGGCTCACCCCGTAGGCTTCGCCGAGCGCGTCCTGACGAAGTTGCGAGCCGGCCGGATAGGTCCCGTCAAGGATCGCCTGCCGCAGCTGGTCCGTGATCATGGCCGAAAGCGTGCGGTGCTTCAACGGTGCACTCATTGATATATCTAGCCTTTTCGCCCGATGGGCCTGTCGTCTGTCGAGTCTCTTCGCTGCTGCACAAAAATGCTTCAAGCCGAGCATTTTGTGCAGACAATCGTTTGACTCGCAAAATGTATAAATTATACGATCCGCGAAATCACCTCACTTTTGTGACATGCAGGGGAGCATTCATGAGTGATCAGACGATGTCGTCGGCTCAGGAGGTCGGGCTCCGCCACATGGTGATGGCGGCCTCCCGTGGTCTGCTCGCTGTCGAGCGCCTTGCCATCATGGGTTTCATGTATCTGCTGACGGCGCTGATCCTGGTGAATGTCGTCACCCGCTATTCGCATTTCCCGATCTACTGGATCGACGAGTCCGCCGTCTATTCGGTGGTGTGGCTGACCTTCATCGGCGCCTCGGCGATGACGCGGCTACGGCTGGATTTTGCGGTCACCATGATGACCGAACGGCTGTCGACATCGAAGCAGCGGCTGTTCAAGATCATCGCCACCGGCATGGTGATCGTGTTCGGCATCGGGTTGATGATCACCTGCGTGTTGTGGATGGATCCGGTCGGCATCATCGGCGCCGGCTTCGACGCCAAAAAGTTCGCCGGCCAGACCTTCAACTTCCTCTACACCGAGCGGACCCAGACGCTGAACTGGCCGACCTGGATGCTCTATCTTACGCTGCCGATCTTCGCGGTGTCGATGACCATCCACGGCGTTGCGAATCTGCTGGAGGATCTCGATCTCGTCCCCCGCGTGGCGCCAAAGGGCTTCCAGCTGTCCGAACTGGACGGGGTGAACTGAGATGATCACCTCGGCTGCATTCATGATCGTGATGCTGGTCGGCGTGCCGATCGGCCTGTGCCTCTGTCTCGCCGGCTTCGTTTATATCATCGCGTCCGGCAATCCCGTGCTGTTCCAGTCCTATCCGCTGCAGCTGTTCGGCGGCGTCGATAGTTACGGCCTGATCGCCATCCCGCTCTTCATCCTGATCGGCGAGATCATGAATGGCGGCGGCATCACCCAGCGCATCGTAGATATGGCCATGGCCTTTATCGGCTCGCTGCGCGGTGGGCTGGCCTACGTCAATGTCCTCGCCAACATGTTCATCTCGTCGATCCTCGGCTCGGCCACTGCGCAGGTCGCCATCATGGCGCAAATCATGGTGCCGGAGATGGAGAAGAAGGGGTACGACAAGACATTCGCTGCAGGCCTGACGGCCTATGGTGGCATGCTCGGCCCGATCATTCCGCCTTCGGTGATGTTCGTCGTCTACAGCGTGCTGGCGCAGGTCTCGGTCAGCGACATGCTGATCGCCGGTATCATTCCCGGTGTCATCCTCACCGTGATGTTCTGCGTCGTCATCGCCGTGATGGGCTACATCTACAATTCTCCGCGCGCCGAATATCAGACGCCGAAGCAGCGCCTGATGACCATCCTGCGCACGTGCCCGACGCTGCTGATCCCCATCGTCATCGTCGGCTCGATCCTCACCGGCCTCGCCAATGCTACCGAATC
>NZ_JBIISY010000047.1:0-34209 GCF_044340795.1 Tardiphaga sp. | reverse complement strand
TGATCAGCTACACGCTGTCGCGCCTGCTCGGCCTGCCCGACAAGCTTGCGACACTGGTGGCCTGCGGCAATTCGATCTGTGGCAATTCGGCGATCGTGGCAGCCGCGCCGGTGATCGATGCGCGGCCGGAGGATGTGGCCTCGTCGATCTCGTTCACCGCAGCGCTTGGCATCCTCGTGGTGCTGCTGTTGCCGCTCTGCGTCACGGTGCTGGGCCTGAACCAGTGGCAATATGGCGTTGCAGCCGGCCTCACCGTCTATGCGGTGCCGCAGGTTCTGGCCGCGACGCATACGATCGGCGTGGCGAGCGTTCAGATCGGCACGGTGGTCAAGCTGATGCGCGTGTTGATGCTCGGTCCCGTGGTGATCCTGCTGGGCTTGCGGAGCGGACGGATCAACGGCAGGCGCCCGGCACTGCGCGACATGCTGCCGTGGTTCATCATCGGTTTTCTGCTGATGATGGGACTGCATTCGTTTGACCTCATTCCCGCGGCAACGCTCGGACCGTTGCAGACGGCATCGACCGTGCTGACGGTTCTGTCGATGGCGGCGCTCGGACTGTCGGTCGATCTGCGCGCGGTGATGACTGCGGGTGGCCGCGTGCTCGCGGCCGGCACGCTGTCGCTGATCGCGCTCGGATGCCTGAGTGCCGTCGCGCTGCATCTGATCTGAGGGCGCCGGGTACCGCCTGCGCATCGTGTTCCATCATCCCGGCGCGTCCGTCGGTTCCTTTTTGGCTAAAATACTGCGCCACCGTTGAAATTTCGGCCGCGGCACCTTATTGCACGGCGCATGAACAACCTCGCTGTCGCCGAAAAACCCCTGATGGCCTGGTCGGGCCAGACGCTGCTGCGCAAGCCGGCGCCATTCCTGCCCATGAGCCGCGCCGAGATGGACGAACTCGGCTGGGATGCCTGCGACATCGTGCTGGTCACCGGCGATGCCTATGTGGACCATCCGTCGTTCGGCATGGCCATCATCGGCCGCCTGCTGGAAGCGCAGGGATTCCGCGTCGGCATCATCTCGCAGCCGGACTGGCATTCGGCCGAGCCGTTCAAGGCGCTGGGCCGGCCGCTGGTGTTCTTCGGCGTCACCGGCGGCAATATGGATTCGATGGTGAACCGCTACACCGCGGATCGCCGCATTCGCAGCGACGACGCCTATACGCCGGGCGGCGAAGGCGGCAAGCGGCCGGATCGCTGCACCGTGGTTTATGCGCAGCGCTGCCGCGAGGCGTTCAAGGATGTGCCGATCATTCTCGGCGGCATCGAGGCCTCGCTCCGCCGCATCGCGCATTACGATTACTGGTCGGAGAAGGTGCGCCGCTCGATCCTCGCCGACGCCAAGGCCGATCTCTTGCTCTACGGCAATGCCGAGCGCGCCGTGGTCGAGGTCGCGCATCGTCTCGCCGACGGCGAATCGCCGCGCGATCTCGACGACATCCGCGGCGTCGCGCTGTTCCGCCGCGTGCCCGAGAACTACACCGAACTGCCGGCGGATGATCTCGATTCCGCCGATGAAGGCGCGTCACGCCAGAGCGGCGACACGGTGGTGCGGCTGCCGTCCTGTGAGCAGGTCGAGCAGGACAAGGAAGCCTATGCGCGCGCCTCGCGCGTGCTGCATCGTGAAGCCAATCCCGGCAACGCGCGAGCGCTGGTGCAGAAGCATGGCGATCGCGACCTCTGGCTCAATCCGCCGCCGATCCCGCTGACATCCGATGAGATGGATGCGGTCTATGATCTGCCCTATGCGCGCGCGCCGCATCCGTCCTATGGCGATCAGAAGATCCCCGCCTGGGACATGATCAAGTTCTCGGTGACCATCATGCGCGGCTGCTTCGGTGGCTGCACCTTCTGCTCGATCACCGAGCATGAAGGCCGCATCATCCAGAACCGTTCGGAAAAATCGATCCTGCAGGAGATCGAAAAGATCCGCGACAAGACGCCGGGCTTCACCGGCGTGATCTCCGACATCGGCGGGCCGACCGCGAACATGTATCGGATGGCGTGCAAGGATCCGAAGGTCGAGAAGGCCTGCCGGCTGCCATCCTGCGTGTTTCCGGACATCTGCCCGAACCTGAACACTTCGCATGACGAGCTGATCAGCCTGTATCGCAAGGTGCGCGAGACCAAGGGCATCAAGAAGGTGATGGTCGCTTCAGGCGTGCGCTACGATCTGGCGGTGCAGAGCCCGAAATATGTCGAGGAGCTCGTCACCCATCATGTCGGCGGCTATCTGAAGATTGCGCCGGAGCATACGGAGCGCGGGCCGCTCGACAAGATGATGAAGCCGGGCATCGGCACCTATAACCGATTCAAGAAGATGTTCGACGCCGCCGTGCAGAAGGCTGGCAAGAAGTACTTCCTGATTCCGTATTTCATCGCGGCGCATCCGGGCACGACGGATGAGGACATGATGAATCTCGCGCTGTGGCTGAAGAAGAACCGCTACCGCGCAGATCAGGTGCAGACCTTCCTGCCGTCACCGATGGCCACCGCAACGGCCATGTATCACACCGGCGTCAATCCGCTGCGCGGCGTGCGTCACGGCGCGAGCGAACCGGTCGAGGCGATCAAGGGCCTGCGGCAGCGCCGGTTGCACAAGGCGTTCCTGCGCTATCACGACCCGGATAACTGGCCGATCCTGCGCGATGCATTGCGGGCGATGGGACGCGCCGATCTGATCGGGTCGCGACCTGAACAACTCGTGCCGGCGCATCAGCCGCCGGGAACGGGTAAGGCTGCGGGCACCAAGCGTCCGGTTCGCCCCGGTGGGGGCAAGACGCAGCGCTTCACGACCAAGGGCGTTCCGATGATCCGCAAGTGAGCGGAGCGGTTCCACGTCTGACGTACGTGTGATGTTGCCGAGTTCCCGAAAGTTCCTGCCGGGTTCCGCGTGAATAGCTGTTCCGCACGGGCGTCCGAGTTCCCTTTTGAAGCGTTGGTACCGCATGACCCAACGCATCGCAGAGGAACTTCAAGATCTCGCCCGCATCGCCTTGCGCAAGGCACGCGCCTTGCCGCCGGGCGCCGAACGCAACGAGTTGCGACAAGTCGCGCTTGCCTTGAAAACGCTGGCCGAAAATAACCGGTGGCTGGCGGGGCAGCGGCGCAATCGCTAGCGCGGCGCGACATCCATCAGACATTCCGGACAAAGGCGCCGCTGCGAGTCCTGCACGGGGATCAAGCGCAGCTTCGGGCCATGCCAGCCGCAGGCACATTCCGTCACCAACGGATCGAGCCAGGTCTGCAGGCTCGTGCGTGGCGTTGCGGCGATGTCGGGGGCAAGACTATCCATAGGCCGGCTCCTCGCCATGAAGCGCCACTGGCTGCAGCGGCGCGCTGTCCGCAGGCAAGCGGGGAGCGTCCCAGTTGCCGCTGACGTCGATTACGACATTGGTGTTCTCGGTGTGCTGCGTCTGCAGCGCGTCAGCGAGTTCGCGGGTGGGGAGATACAACAACCAGGACATTGGACATTCGCCAGAGATCAGTCGCGCGCATAACGCGACTGATCGGCCCTCGTTCCCCGGATTTGCGAAGAATGTTTCGAAGCCGGGTCGTCAACGTCCGGCTTGCGCGATCACCTCGTGTGGCATCATCACATGGATCCCCTTTTCCAGATTGACGAGCTGCGTGACACGAACGTCCGCCGCGAGGCTGCAGAGCATGTAGGCGTCCTCGGATGAGAGCGTGGTGCGCGCTGCCACCATGGCGATCATCCGGCGCAGCGCGATGCGCGCGGCTTCATCGAGATCGGAATTGAAGGCCATGGTGATCAAATGGTCCTTCGTCTCGGCATAGGGCGCCTCGAGCTGCGCATTCTTGACGAGGTCGATCTTGAAGGTGCCGGTGAGGCCGGTCTCGACCGCCGTCACACAGACTTCGCCATCGCCCTGCACGGCATGGCCGTCGCCGCAGGAGAACAGCCCGCCCGCAGTCCAGACCGGCAGATAGAGAACGCTGCCGGCGCCAAGCTCCTTGTTGTCGATATTGCCGCCGAAATGCGATGGCATGGTCGACGAAGCACGGCCGACGTCCGGCTTCGGCGCCGTGCCCATCACGCCGAAGAAGGGCTGCGCCTTCAGCGTGATGCCCCATGGCGTCCTGACGATGTTCTTGGCGCGATCAAGCCCGATGTGCAGGCGGCGGAAATAGTCGAAGTCGTCGGGCAGGGTGCCCATGCCCGGGCGGAACAGCATGTAGCCCCAGTCATCGGCGAGCTGGACGTCCTTGATCTCGATGCGCAACGCATCGCCCGGTTCGGCGCCGCGCACGGCCACAGGGCCGGTGAGGATATGCGGCCCGAGATCGGGCCTCACCGCATCGATAATGGCCAGCAGCTCCGGGCGCGGCGTCATGCTGGGATCGGTCGGGAGATGGTCCTGATTGCCGCTGACGCTGGTCATGACGACCGTTTCGCCGGGCTCGATGGTGGCAATTGGGGCCTGTTTGGCGTCGAAATAGCCCCAATGCACGGTGGCGGGTGTCGGCTGAATGGTCTGCGTCATGGAGGGCCCCAAGTTCCGGATCTACCGGCGCAGCATAGCCGCCTGATCGGCTTTTGCAGCGCAAAATATCCTTTCGCGGGCTGGCCCGATGCCTTATTGCGAGGCCTTCCATTTGCCCCGCGAGTTCGCCTGCCCATGATCCGCCTCGACAATATCAGCAAGCAGAACGGTCATCAGATCGTCTTCATCGAAGCCGCCGGCGCGCTGCTGAAAGGCGAGAAGATCGGCCTTGTCGGCCCCAACGGCTCCGGCAAGACCACGCTGTTCCGGCTGGTCACCGGTCGCGAGCTGCCGGATGAGGGCCAGGTGGTGGTCGAGCGCGGCGTCACCATCGGCTATTTCAGCCAGGATGTCGGCGAGATGTCCGGCCACAGCGCGGTGGCCGAAGTGATGGAAGGCGCCGGCCCGGTCAGCGTCGTCGCCGCCGAGCTGAAGGAGCTGGAAGCGGCGATGGGCGATCCGGACCAGGCCGACAGGATGGACGAAATCATCAGCCGCTATGGCGAGGTGCAGGCGCGTTTCGAGGAGCTTGATGGCTACGCGCTGGAAGGCCGTGCGCGCGAAGTGCTGGATGGCTTGTCCTTCTCGCAGGAAATGATGGACGGCGATGTCGGCAAACTGTCGGGCGGCTGGAAGATGCGCGTGGCGCTGGCCCGTATTCTCCTGATGCGCCCGGATGTGATGTTGCTCGACGAACCTTCGAACCATCTCGACCTCGAAAGCCTGATCTGGCTCGAAGGCTTCCTCAAGGGTTATGAGGGCGCGCTGCTCATGACCTCGCATGACCGCGAATTCATGAACCGCATCGTCACCAAGATCATGGAGATCGATGGTGGCTCGCTGAACTCCTATTCCGGCGACTACGAGTTTTACGAGGCGCAGCGCGCCATGAACGAGAAGCAGCAACAGGCGCAGTTCGAGCGCCAGCAGGCGATGCTCGCCAAGGAAATCAAGTTCATCGAGCGCTTCAAGGCACGCGCCTCGCATGCCGCGCAGGTGCAGAGCCGCGTCAAGAAGCTCGACAAGATCGAGCGCGTCGAGCCGCCGAAGCGCCGCGAGACGGTGGCGTTCGATTTCCTGCCGGCGCCGCGTTCGGGCGAGGATGTCGTCGCGCTGAAAGGCGTGAACAAGGCCTATGGCAGCAAGGTGATCTATGACGGGTTGGACTTCATGGTCCGTCGCAAGGAGCGCTGGGCCATCATGGGCATCAACGGTGCCGGCAAGTCGACGCTGCTGAAGCTGGTAGCCGGCGCGTCCGAGCCTGATACGGGCAGCGTCACCGTCGGCGGCAGCGTGAAAATGGGCTATTTCGCCCAGCACGCGATGGACCTGCTCGATGGCGAGCGCACCATTTTCCAGAATCTCGAAGACACATTCCCGCAGGCAGGGCAGGGCACGCTGCGTGCGCTGGCCGGCTGCTTCGGCTTCTCCGGCGACGACGTGGAGAAGCGCTGCCGGGTGCTCTCAGGCGGCGAGAAGGCGCGTCTCGTGATGGCGAAGATGCTGTTCGATCCGCCGAACTTCCTGGTGCTCGACGAGCCGACCAACCATCTCGACATGGCCACAAAGGAAATGCTGATCAAGGCGCTGGCGGATTTCGAGGGCACCATGCTGTTCGTGTCGCATGACCGACATTTTCTGGCCGCGCTATCGAACCGCGTGCTCGAACTGACGCCGGATGGCATCCATCAGTATGGTGGCGGCTATACGGAATATGTCGAGCGCACCGGACAGGAAGCACCCGGGCTGCATCCGAACTAGACTGCGCTTGTTTCCTTCTCCCCGCAAAGAGCGGGGAGAGGTTAGGTCATCCCTTCAGCGCCGATAGCGACACGCCACGCTTCACGACGGTCCGCATCGCAAAGCTCGAATGCAGCCGTGAAACGCCCGGCATGCGCGACAGGTGCTGTTTGTGGATGCGCTCATAGTCCTGCATGTCGCGCGCCTGCACATGGACGAGATAGTCGTCATTGCCGGACATCAGATAGCAGGACACCACATCCGGGCACTGTGCGATGGCGCGCTCGAAGGCGGAAAGCGCGTCTTCGCTCTGCTTGTCCAGCGTGATGTGGACATGCACCGTCATCATGTAGCCGAGCTCCGCCGCATCGACCTCGGCGGCATAGCCGCGGACGATACCCTTTTTTTCCAGCGCCCCCAGCCGCCGGGTGCAGGCGGTGGGCGACAGGCCGACCTTCTCTGCCAACGCCATCTGACTGATGCGGGCGTCCTGAACCACTTCACGCAGAATTTTTCGGTCGATGGAATCAAGGTCGGGGGTCATGTTCCCTCAAGGCGCAGGAATTCACTAATATTGCGTCACAGGTCGCCGGAATCCGGCGTCCAGTACGATATCAGTGGCCCAAATCGCCGTAAAGCGCCGCGAATGGGGTGAGATAGTAACGCGTTGGTCCTCGAATGGAGGTAGCGGTCATGCTGGCGCGTGTGGAAGTGAATGACATGGTGCAGCATGCCGGCGCGGTGCTGACCATCGATCTGGCGGGGATCGGGCGCAATTACCGGCTGCTTGCCGGCAAGGTCGGACCGCGTGTCACCTGTGCCGGCGTGGTCAAGGCGGATGCCTATGGGCTTGGCGCCGATCGCGTCGCCCCGGCACTGTATCAGGCTGGTTGTCGCTCCTTCTTCGTCGCCCATCTCGATGAGGCGCTCGATCTCCGCCACCATCTGCCGCGCGATGTGACGATCTATGTGCTCAACGGCCTGCCGCTTGGCGGTGAGGGCGATTGCGCCGCGGCGGGCATCGTGCCGGTGCTGAACTCGCTCGATCAGGCGCAGGCCTGGTCGCAGCAGGCGTGTGAGAGCGGGCGAAAGCTGGCTGCGGTGGTACAGGTCGATAGCGGCATGTCGCGGCTCGGCATGACGCCGCGTGAAGTGGCTCAATTTGTCGATGCGCCGCTCGCCGGCATCGATGTGGCGCTGGTGATGAGTCACCTTGCCTGCGCCGATGAAACTGCGCATCCCGCCAATGAGTATCAGCGTGAGACGTTTGCCGTGCTGGCGCAGCGGTTTCCGGGCATTCGCAGATCACTCGCCAATTCGTCCGGCATCTTCATCGGTGGCGCATTCCACCACGATCTTGTGCGGCCGGGTGCCGCGCTCTACGGCATTAATCCCTTGCCCGGCCAGGTCAATCCGATGCTGCCGGTCGTTCGGCTCACTGCACAGGTGGTGCAGGTGCGCGATGTCGAAGCCGGTGCGCATGTGGGCTATGGCTGGACGCTGAAGACGGCGCGCCCAACACGGCTCGCCACCCTGGCGATCGGCTATGCCGACGGGCTGCAACGCGCCTTCGGCAACGCTGGCGCGGTCTATTTCCGCGGCAAGCGGCTGCCGGTGGCAGGACGGGTCTCGATGGACTCGCTGATCGTCGATTGCAGCGACCTGCCCGAAGGCGCTTTGGCACGCGGTTCGCAGGTAGAAATCATTGGCGGCCACCAGTCGATCGACGATCTCGCATCGGCAGCCGGCACCATCGGCTACGAGATGCTGACATCGCTCGGCCGCCGCTACGAACGTATCTATGCTGAGGAAATCGACGCGCGCTGGCGCGGTCGTGCTGGGATGACTGCACTATGAAAGTTCTCGTTCTCGGCGCCGGCGTGATCGGCGTCACCACGTCCTACTATCTCGCCAAGGCGGGTTTCGAGGTGACGGTGATCGACCGTCAGCCCGGCCCGGCACTGGAGACCAGTTTCGGCAATGCCGGTGAAGTGTCGCCGGGTTATGCCTCGCCCTGGGCAGGGCCGGGCGTGCCGAAAAAGGCGATCGGCTGGATCATGGACAAATATGGCCCGCTGGTGGTGCGTCCGCAGGCCGATCCGTATCAGTGGCGCTGGATGTTGCAGATGCTGCGCAACTGCACCAGCGAGCGCTACGCGCTCAACAAGTCGCGCATGGTCGGCATCGCGGAATACAGCCGCGACCAGTTGCGTGCGCTGCGCGCCGATATCGGCATCGCCTATGACGAGCGCAGCCAGGGCACGCTGCAGCTGTTCCGCAAGCAGGCGCAGCTCGATGGCGCCGGTAGCGATATCGAGATTCTCAAGCAGTATGGCGTGCCCTATCAGGTGCTCGATCGCGCCGGCTGCGTGCAATACGAGCCGGGTCTGGCCGGCGTGCAGGATCTGTTCGTCGGCGGCTTGCGTCTGCCCGATGACGAGACCGGCGATTGCCATCTGTTCACGCAGGCGCTGGAGAAGATCGCCGCCGGTCTTGGCGTCAAATTCATCTATGAGACAACCATCAAGTCGGTCGATGCCACGGGTGGCCGCGTCGCGCAGGTGACGACGGACAAGGGCGTATTCACGGCTGATCAGTATGTGATGGCGCTCGGCAGCTTCTCGCCGCTGCTGCTGCGTCCGCTCGGCATCGATGCGCCGGTCTATCCGGTGAAGGGCTATTCGCTGACGGTGCCGATCACCGATGCGACGGTGGCGCCGGAATCGACGGTGATGGACGAGAGCTACAAGGTGGCGATTACGCGTCTCGGCGATCGCATCCGCGTCGGCGGCACGGCCGAGGTCGGCAATTACACGCCGCAGCCGACCGCGCCGCGCCGTCTGCCGCTCGACAAGTCGCTGACGGACCTGTTCCCGAAGGCGGGCGACCTCGCGCAGTCGACCTTCTGGAGCGGGCTGCGGCCGATGACGCCGGATGGTCCGCCGATCGTGGGACCGACCAGGTTCGGCAATCTCCATCTCAACACCGGCCACGGCACGCTCGGCTGGACCATGGCCTGTGGCACCGCCCGCGTGCTGTCCGACCAGCTCGCCGGCAGGGCCCCGGAGCTGGATGTCAGCGCACTGGCGATCGCGCGATATAACTGAGCGTTCTTGACCTCTCCCCGCGCAAGATGCGGGGAGAGGGAGTGACGCGCATGCCGGCCATGTTGCGCGTGTCCGCCTGTTGCCTTCCCCGCGATTTCCGTTTTCACTTCGCGAAAACCATTCGGGGGAAACATGAGCGGTTCAACTGCGTCGGCGCGACGGTCGCCGGCTGATGCCATCGAGGCTGATTACGTCATCGTCGGTGCCGGCTCGGCCGGATGCGTGCTTGCCAACCGTCTGTCGGCGTCGGGCAAACATTCGGTGCTGCTGCTCGAGGCCGGCCCGCAGGATCGCAATATCTGGATCCATGTCCCGCTCGGCTACGGCAAGCTGTTCAAGGAAAAATCCGTCAACTGGATGTATGAGACCGAGCCCGAGCCCGGCCTGAACGACCGCAAGGTGTTTCAGCCGCGTGGAAAAGTGCTCGGTGGCTCCTCATCCATCAATGGCCTGCTTTATGTGCGCGGCCAGCATGAGGATTACGATCGCTGGCGCCAGCTCGGCAATGCCGGCTGGGGCTACGATGACGTGCTGCCCTACTTCAAGAAGGCCGAGAACCAGACGCGCGGACCGGACGAATATCACGGTGTCGGAGGCCCGCTGCCGGTGTCGGACTCGCGCTGCCCCGATCCGCTGTCGGAGGCGTTCATCGCCGCTGCGGCGCAGACCGGTCTTCCCATCAACAACGATTTCAACGGTGCGACGCAGGAAGGCGCCGGCTGGTTCCAGACCACGACCAAAGGCGGGCGCCGCGCATCGACAGCACGCGCCTATCTGCGACCGGCGCTGAAGAACGGCCATGGCAATCTGCGCGTGGAAACCGATGCGCCGGCGCAGCGGCTCGTCTTCGAAGGCAAGCGTGCGATCGGCGTGCAGTTCAAGCAGCATGGCAAGGTCAAGACCGCCTTCGCGCGCAAGGAAGTGCTGGTGTCCAGCGGCGCCTATAATTCACCACAGCTCCTGCAGCTCTCGGGAATTGGTCCCGCCGATCTTTTGAAGGAACATGGCATCGATGTGTTGCTCGATGCCCCCGGCGTCGGCGCCGATCTGCAGGATCACATGCAGGTGCGCATGGTGATGGAATGCCCGCAGAAGATCACGCTCAATGACTTCGTCAATCATCCCGTCCGCAAGGTGATGATGGGCCTGCAATATGCCGCGCTCCGCAAGGGCCCGCTGACCTATGCGGCAGGCACCACCGGCGCATTCTTCAAGACCGATCCGCGCATGGCATCGCCGGATATCCAGATCCATTTCCTGCCCTTCTCGACGGACAAGATGGGCGAGAAGCTGCATCCGTTCTCGGGCTATTCGGCATCGGTGTGTCAGTTGCGTCCGGAAAGCCGGGGCTCACTCAGGATCAAGAGCGCCGATCCATCGGTGCCACCGGCCATTCGCATCAATTATCTGGCGACGGAAACGGATCGCACCGCGAATGTCGAAGGGTTGAAGATCCTGCGCAACATTCTCAACGCGCCGGCAATGAAGCCGTTCGTTACCAGGGAAGTCGAGCCCGGCCCGGGCACCGTCACCGACGAGCAGTGGCTCTCTTACTGTCGCCAGCGCGGCAGCACGGTCTATCATCCGACCTCGACCTGCCGCATGGGCAGCGATGCGCGCGCTGTGGTCGATCAGCGGCTGCGGGTGCGGGGCATCGAAGGGCTGCGGGTGATCGATGCGTCGATCATGCCGGACCTGATGTCGGGAAATACAAATGCGCCGGTGATCATGATCGCTGAAAAGGCGTCGGATATGATTCTGGAGGATGTGCGGTGATTGCTGGCCACGTTCCCGATTGTCATCACCCGCGAAAGCGGGTGATCCAGTAGGCCTTGACTTGTGTGCTTAATCACCGAAGCCGGTGTTTACTAGATCGCCCGGTCAAGCCGGGCGATGACAGTCTGGAATTTACGCCTTCCTCACCCACACCTTGTTGTCGTGGAACGGCGCTCCCCCATAGGGCGCAATCGCTTCGCCGCCGGTCAGCATGTTGATCCCCCGTCCGCCGATATGGGACCTGTTCGGATGGATCGATTCCGCAATCAACACGCCACGGCGGACGCCGTCGAAGATGCGCGCCGTCAGCGTGGTCTCGCCGCGCGGATTGCCGAGGGTGACCGCATCGCCGTCGGCAATGTCATGTTCCGCTGCGTCGACGGGATGAATCATCACCGTGGGCACACCCTCACGCGCCTGGGATGATGGCGTCTCGTTGAAGCTCGTATTGAGGAAACTGCGCGACGGGCTCGTCGCCAGCCGGAACGGATGCGCTGCATCCGCGACCTCTGTCACCGCCCAGTGATCGGGGAAGCTCGGCATCCCGGCCCAGTCACCCATCAGGCCGGCATTGGCGATCGGCACCGACGACCAGTCCGCCTTGAAGTGAAACTTGCCATCCTTGTGGGCGAAGCCGTCGAGATAATGCGAGGCGCGATAGTCCGGCTGGATGTCGCGCCAGAGATCCGCTTCGAGTTCATCGACGGTGCCGCGGCCGCTGGCCTTCAGCGTCTCGTCGATGATGGCGCGCGGCGTCATGCCGAAGCCGCGATGGGTAGCGCCAAGGCGCGTTGCAATTCCCTGCAGCACCTCATGATTGGAGCGGCATTCTTCCGGCGCATCGATCAGCTTGGCGCCGACCGAGATGTGCTGATGCCCGCCGCCGTAATAGAGGTCGTCATGTTCCATGAACATGGTGGCGGGCAGCACGAGATCGGCCATGACAGCCGTTTCGGTCATGAACTGCTCATGCACGGCGACAAACAGATCCTCGCGCGCAAAGCCCTGCCGCACCAGCGCCTGTTCGGGCGCCACGGTGATCGGATTGGTGTTCTGGATCAGCATCGCCTTCACCGGCGGGCCGTTCTGCAGCGCCTCTGCATCGCCGGTCAGGATGCGGCCGATCTTCGACTGATCGAGGCGGCGCGTCGTGGGATCCATGACGTCGAGGCCCTCGATCAGGGTCTTGTCGAACTTCCAGATCGCGGCATTGTTGAAGAACGCGCCGCCGCCTTCATGCTGCCAGGCACCGGTGACAGTGGGCACGCATAGCGCTGCATGCATCTGTGCGGCGCCATTGCGGCTGCGGGTGAAGCCGTAGCCGAGGCGGAAGAAGCTGCGCGGAGTATTGCCGACCAGATGCGCGAAGGCCTCGATCTCGGCGGCCGGGACGCCGCAGATGTTCGAGGCCCATTCCGGCGTGCGCTCGGCGAGATGCGTCTCCAGCTCTGGCGATGCATCCGTGTATTTGTCGAGATAGGCGCGATCGGCAAAGCCATCGCGGAACAGCACATGCATGACGCCGCAGGCAAAGGCGCCGTCGGTGCCGGGGCGCAGCAGGATCTTGATATCCGCCTGCTTCATGGTGTCGTTGTCATAGATGTCGATGGCCGCGATCTTGGCGCCGCGCTCTTTTCGCGCCTTTGTCGCGTGGGTCATGACATTGACCTGGGTGGAGACCGGGTTGGTCCCCCAGATCACGATCAGGTCGGACTTCGCCATTTCGCGCGGATCGACACCGGCGACCTTGCCGGTACCTGCGGCAAAGCCGGTCCAGGCAACCGTGGCGCAAATCGTGCCGTAGAAACGCGAATACTTCTTCTCATGGGCGAGCCGGTTGATGCCGTCGCGCATCACCAGGCCCATGGTGCCGGCATAGTAATAGGGCCAGACGGATTCCGCGCCGAAATCGCGCTCCGCCGCGTTGAATTTGGCGGCGATCTCGTCGAGGGCCTCATCCCATGTGATGCGTGTGAATTGGCCAGAGCCCTTCGGACCGGTGCGGCGCATCGGATACATCAGCCGTTCGGGATGATGGATGCGCTCGGCATAGCGCGCGACCTTCGCGCAGACGACGCCGGCGGTATAGGTCTGCTGCTTGGAGCCGCGGACCCGGCCGATCGATTGGCCGTCGATCACCTCGATATCGAGTCCGCAGGCCGACGGGCAGTCATGCGGACAGGTGGAGTGGCGGATGGCGATCTTGGACTGGACGTTCATGCCTGAAAAGTAACACAGGACCACAGCTGGGAAAGCCGTGATCCTGCGTATGTCCCGGAAATGGCGTGCTAAAATCAGCCTGCCTGATGGAACGGGTAGTCCGTGTAGCCCTTTTCCTCGCCGCCATAAAAGGTGGCGCGGTTGTAGGGGTTGAAGGGTACCTTCAGCTTGATGCGTTCCGGCAAATCCGGATTGGCAATGAAAGGGCGGCCGAAGGCGATGATGTCCACATTGCCCGATGCCACGGCTTCCTCGGCGGACGCGGCATCAAACCCGCCGGCTGTGACCAGCACCCCCTTCCAGAGCGGACGGAACAGCTCATAGGCTTTCGGCACATTCTCATGGAACACCTCGGCGCGGCCGACGCCGCTGCTGCGCGGTTCGACGAAATGCAGATAAGCGAGGTTCAGCTTGCCGAGTTCGCCGATCACATAGCTGTAGAGCGGCATCGGATCGGCCTCGCCGGAGTCATTGGAGACACCAAAAGGCGACAGGCGGATAGCGACGCGATCGGGGCTCCAAGTTTCGACGACAGCCTTGGTCACTTCGAGCAGCAGGCGCGCGCGGTTCTCGATGGAGCCGCCATATTGATCGGTGCGTTGATTGCTGCGGGTCTGCAGAAATTGCTCGAGCAGATAGCCGTTGGCGCCATGCACCTCGACGCCGTCAAAGCCGGCCTCGCGCGCATTGCGCGTCGCCTGGCGATAGGCCTCGATGATGCCGGGGATCTCATCGGTTTCCAGCGCACGTGGTGTCTCATAGGGCACGGTCTCGCCGGAGGCGATGCGCGTGGTGGCGTTGATGGCGATGGCTGACGCCGAGACCGGCAGTTTGCCGCCCGGCTGGAGCGAGGAATGCGAGACGCGGCCCACATGCCAGAGCTGCAGGAAGATGATGCCGCCTTTGGCATGCACGGCATCGACCACTTCTTTCCAGCGGGTGACCTGCTCCTTCGAATAAATGCCGGGCGTATTCGGGCTGCCTTGCCCTTCCGGCATCACCTGCGACGCCTCGGCGATGATCAACCCGCCTTCGCTCGCGCGCTGCGCGTAATATTCGACATTGAGTTTGCGCGCGGCGAGCGTGGATTTTTCTGCGCGCATGCGCGTCAAGGGGGCCATGGCGACGCGGTGGCTCAAAGTGAACGGGCCAACCTGCAGCGGGGTGAAGAGCGACGAAGACATCCGAACTCCATTCAAAAAGCCAATCGGGCGATAGGCGTGCAACTTACGTTTGGATAATCGGATCGTCCAATACGCAGGCGCGATCGGTCAATGAAAGTTGAAAACACTATTCGCTGCAGTGCAGCGTTTAGTGCTACGAGGCGGAATGTTTTGGCCTCGAGGCCTGTGGAATTGACGAGGATTGTTTTTGCGATGACGGACGTGGTGAGGAAGAAGGTCGAAGGCGTCGGCGAATACAAGGGCGCTGCAGCCGGATGGGGTGCGTTGCGCGCGGTGGCCGATGCGGTGCGCAGTCAGCTCGCCGTGGTCGATGAAACGCGCGGCCTTCTCAACATGAACCAGCCGCAGGGGTTCGATTGCCCCGGTTGTGCCTGGCCCGATCCGAAGCATACGTCGTCCTTCGAATTCTGCGAGAACGGCGCCAAGGCTGTGTCATGGGAAGCGACCGCCAAGCGCACGACGCCGGAATTCTTTGCCGAGCATACGGTCAGCGACTTGTGGAAGTGGCATGACCATGATCTGGAAAATCACGGCCGCCTGACGCATCCCGTCGCCTATGATGCCGCGAGCGACAAGTTTCTCGCGATCTCGTGGGAAGACGCGATGGCGCGGATCGGTGCCGGCCTGCGCGCATTGCCGGATCCGAACATGGCGGAGTTCTATACGTCGGGCCGCTGCTCCAATGAGGCGGCGTTCCTGTATCAGCTGTTCGTGCGCGAATATGGCACCAACAATTTCCCCGACTGTTCCAACATGTGCCACGAGGCCACCAGTGTCGGCCTGCCGAAGTCGATCGGCATCGGCAAGGGCACGGTGACGCTGGAAGACTTCGATCATGCGGATGCAATCTTCTGCATCGGGCACAATCCCGGCACCAATCATCCTCGCATGCTCAACACGCTGCGTGCCTGCGCCAAGCGCGGCGCGGCCATCGTGTCCATCAATCCGCTGCGCGAGCGCGGGCTTGAGCGGTTCATCTCGCCGCAGCATCCGTCGGAAATGCTCACCGGAAATGCAACACAGCTGTCCTCCGTCTACTATCAGATCAAGGTCGGCGGCGACCTCGCCGTGTTGAAGGGAATGATGAAGGCCGTGGTGGCGCTCGACGCCGAAAGCCGCGCCGCTGGTGGGCCGGACGTGCTCGATCGCGCCTTCATTGCCGAGCATACCGAAGGCATCGACGACCTGCTGGCCGATCTCGACGCCACGTCATGGGAGACCATCGAGGCATCCGCGGGGATCATGCGCGCCGATATCGAGCATCTCGGCCGCATCTATGCCAATGCCAAGAGCGTCATCATCAATTACGGCATGGGCATCACCCAGCATCGGCATGGTGTCGCCAATGTGCAGCACATCGCCAATCTGCTGCTGCTGCGCGGCAATTTCGGGCGCCCCGGCGCCGGCATCTCGCCGCTGCGCGGGCATTCCAACGTGCAGGGCGATCGCACCGTCGGCATCACCGAATTGCCGAATGATGCGTTGCTCGACGGCATCAAGCGTGTCTTTGGCTTCGATCCGCCGCGTGCACACGGGCATGACGCTGTCGCCTCGGTGAAGGCCATTCGCGACGGACGCTCCAAGGCGCTGATCGCGCTCGGTGGCAATCTCGCGGTGGCGATGCCCGATCCCGAGATCACCTATCCCGCCATGCGCAGTCTCGACCTCGTGGTGCATATTGCGACCAAGCTCAATCGCTCGCATCTGCTGCTCGCGAAGGAGTCGATCATCCTGCCATGTCTCGGCCGCACCGAGATCGACGTGCAGGCGACAGGCCCCCAGCTCGTCACCGTCGAGGATTCCATGTCGATGGTGCATGGTTCGCGCGGCGGGCTGAAGCCGGCGTCGACCCATCTGAAGTCGGAGGCGATGATCGTGGCCGACATGGCGGTGGCGACGCTGCCGGACACGGTCGTGAAGTGGCATGACTTCGTCGCCGACTACAGCAAGATCCGCGATGCCATCGAAGGCGTGTTTCCCGCGTTCAAGGACTACAACGCGCGGATCAAGAAGCCCGGCGGCTTCCGCCTGCGCAATGCGGCGTCGGAACGCGAATGGCTGACGGCGAGCGGCAAGGCCCAGTTCCTTGTATTTCCCGGCGTCTATGAGGATGGCGCGGCCGAACACAAACTGACGCTGACCACGATCCGTAGCCACGACCAGTACAACACCACGATCTACGGCATGAACGATCGCTATCGCGGTATCACAGGCCGTCGCGATGTGGTGTTCTTCAACGAGCAGGACCTGGCCAGCCGCGGCTTTGCCCATGGTGACGTCATCGACATCACGCTGGATGCGCCGAGCGGCGTCGAGCGCGTCATGCGCGGGGTGACGGCGGTGGTTTACGACATCCCGAAGGGATCGGTGGCTGCCTATTATCCAGAGGCGAATGTGCTGGTATCGCTCGATCAGCACGACTTGAAATCGGGTACGCCGGCCTACAAGTCGATCCCGATCCGGATCAGCGCTGCGGCTTAAGCTGCAGCGCAACATATGCTTTGCATGACCGCCACTGCTTAAGTGGCGGTTGCCGCCTGCGACATTTTTGCGTAGGCGAGCAGCATCATGACGTCTGCCGAAACCTCCCTGCCTTCCAAGCCCGAACCGATCGAGGCGCCAGTCAGCGCCGCGTTGATCGCGGCGCTGCTCATCCTGACCTGCGGCCATGTGCTGTCCAACATGCTGCGCACGACGCCGGCGCTGGCCATCGATGTCATGGCGCCGGATCTCGGCGTCACGCCGCAGACGCTGGCCGCGCTGACATCGACCTATCATTTCTTCTTCGCCATGCTGCAGATCCCGATCGGCGTTGCGCTGGATCGCTACAGCATTCGCTCGGTATCGCTTGTGCTGTTCGCGGGTACGCTCGTCGGCGCCGCGATCGCCGCATTCTCGACCGGACCGGTATCTTTCTTCGTGTCGCAGGCGACCATCGGCATGGCGACATCCGGCATGCTGATGTGCCCGATGACCCTGGCGGCGAAACGTCTGGCTCCCGCGCAGTTCGGTATGTGGTCGGGCATCATTCTGTCCTTCGGCAATTCGGGCCTGCTGCTGTCGGCAAGTCCGTTGGCCTTCATCGTGGAAAATTTCGGCTGGCGCGCCGGCTACTGGACCGCGGCAGCAGCGGCCGTGGTGGTTGCCGTGCTGGTCACGGTCATCGTGCCGGTGGCGCGTCCGGAGGGCGAGCAGCGGGCACTCGCGGCTGAAATGGCCTCGGTGCTGCGCCTCGGCGTGTCGCGGGCAGTGCGGGGCATCATCATTCTCGCTTTCGTGTCGCTGGCCATGCAGCTCGTGTTGCGCGGGCTCTGGGCCGGGCCCTGGTTGATGACGATCAAGGGCCTGTCGCGGATCGAGGCCGGGCATGTGCTGCTGCTGTTCACGCTCGCGCTGGTGGTTGCGCCGGCGGTGGCCGGTATCATCGACCGTAAGCTGGCGCATCGTCGCGTAGTGCTGCTTACACTTCATCTGGTCGCCGCCGTTCTGCTGCTGACCATGGCGCTCGGTGCACCCGGCTACCCGCTGGCAGTGCTGCTCGGTGTCCCGCTGCTGCCGGTGGCCATCGACAGCGTGTTGCTGGTGACATTCGGCTTCCTCGTCTCCATGCAGCCGTTGATCTACGCGATGGTCCGCCAGGCGGTGGCACCCGAAAATATCGGCAAGGCGCTGTCTGCAGCCAATCTGGCATTTTTCCTGGGTACGGCAGTGATGCAGTCGATCACCAGCCCGGTCGCGGCCTATTGGGGGCTGCCGGCCGTGCTGATCGTCATGGCGGGATGTCTGGCTGTCGGCGCCCTGATCTTTTTTGCACTGACACGGCCTTCGGCGGTGCGCGCGAGAGTGTGAAGAGGTCGCATTGCCATCGCCTTCAAGTTGCTGGCGCCGCGCATTTGCTTGTGATCAGATGCGTTGTGACGCGGCGATGACGCCGCGAACAGTAGATTTGCAGAAGGAGGATGAACTTGCCTTTCTTCGTCAAAGGGACTGACACGTCCGGCACCGTTTCACTCCGCCGTGAGAATGCTGCGGGCGCGGTCAAGAAGGCCAAGGAGCTGCTGGAAGACGGCAGCTGGGACATCGAGATCACCAGTCCCGACGGACTGGTCTATCCGCTCGCCGAGTTCGAGGCGATCCAGGATGCGCCATCGGCGACCAAGCACTGACTGACGGATTGTCTCGCGAGTGGCTGCGCCGGATCTCATTCTCCATCACTATCCGCGTTCGCCATTCGCAGAGAAAATCCGGGTCGTGTTCGGATTGAAGGGGCTGCGCTGGCGCTCGGTGGAGCAGCCGCGCATGGCACCGAAGCCGCAATTGGTGCCGCTGACCGGCGGCTATCGCCGCATTCCCGTTCTGCAGATTGGTGCTGATGTCTATTGTGACACGCGGCTGATTTGCGCTGAGCTCGAACGGAGATGCCCGGCTGCCACGCTGTATCCGCCTGGCACGGGCGGGCTCGCCGACATGATCGCCGGCTGGGCCGATCAGGCGCTGTTCGCGACGGCGCTGGGTCTCGTTTTCGGTATCAATGGTGATCGCTTTCCACCGGAATTGCATGCCGATCGGGCAAGCTTCACTGCCGGGAAATTCGACGGCTGGGACAGCGAGAAGATGCGTCCGCGCGTCCCGTCGTTGCGCGACGAACTTCGTCTTCAGCTGCGATGGATCGATCGCAGTCTCGGCGAAGCTGGTCCCTTCATTCTCGGCGCAGCGCCATCGCTGGCCGATGTCGCCGTCTATCATCCACTCTGGTATCTGCGCAGTAATCTCGGCGAGGCCGAAGGCCTCGCCGCGCATCCCCGTGTGCTGGACTGGATGGATCGCATCGCGGCGGTCGGCCATGGCGCGAGCACGCCGCTGTCGCCCGATGAAGCACTCGCCATCGCGCGCGCCGCGGAGCCTGATGAGATCGCGGTGGCAGCGACGTCGGACTGGCTGCCCGGCACGCCGATTGCGGTGATGCCGACGGACTGGGGCTTTGATACGGTCACGGGGCAATTTGTGACAGCCGACACGGAGCGTGTCGCCCTGCGCAGGGACGATCCCGAGATCGGGAGCGTGGTGGTCCACTTCCCCCGCAACGGTTTTGCGATCACGCCGGCTTGAGCCGGAAGGTTCTGATACCTCTGGAATTGCCGAACTAAAGATGGACGACTAGTCTACGAAATCGACGGGCGCGCTTCGTGCCTGCTTTGGGGGCTGGCGATGATCTATGTCGTTGGGTTGTTGTTGGGGATCGTCACAGGCCTGCGCGCCATGACCGGGGCAGCGGCGGCGAGCTGGGCTGCCTATCTCGGCGTCATCAATGTGTCCGGCACCTGGCTCTCGTCTCTCAGCTCGTCATGGGCCGTTGCGGTCTTCTCCATTCTCGCCATCGTCGAACTCGTGACCGATCAGCTGCCTTCCACGCCCAGCCGCAAGGTGCCCGTGCAATTCGGCACCCGCATCGTGCTCGGCATCATCGCCGGCATTGCGGTGGCGGGTCCGGCGAACTGGCTGCTTGGCTCCGCCGCGGGCGGCATCGGTGCGGTCATCGGCACGCTCGGTGGTGCCCATCTGCGCGGGCAACTCGCGGCGCATTTCGGGAAGGATGCGCCCGCCGCGTTCATCGAGGATGCGGTTGCCGTGATCGGCGCCATTGTCATCGTGCTGGCGCTGAAATGACTCGGGCTTTCGACGCAATCATCATCGGCGCCGGCCAGGCCGGTCCGTCGCTGGCCGGCCGTCTCACCGCAGCGGGGCAGCAGGTCGCGATCATCGAGCGCCATCTGTTCGGCGGCACCTGCGTCAATACCGGCTGCAAGCCGACCAAGACTCTGGTCGCCAGCGCCTATGCCGCCCATCTCGCCCGTCGCAGTGCCGACTATGGCGTGATGATCGATGCGCCTATACGGATCGACATGGCAAAGGTCCGGGCGCGCGCCGACAAGGTGATCATGGACTCGCGCAGCGGCGTCGAGGGCTGGCTGCGTAACATGAAGAACTGCACGGTGTTCGACGGCCATGCGCGCTTCGAATCCGCGAACACGGTTCGCGTTGGCGATGATCTGCTGACCGCGCCAAAGATCTTCATCAATGTCGGCGGGCGACCCGTGATACCTGATTTTCCCGGCGTCAATGACGTGCCGTATCTCACCAATAGCGGCATGCTGAAGCTGGACCGCGTGCCGAAGCATCTGGTGGTGGTCGGCGGCAGCTATATCGGTCTCGAATTCGCGCAGATGTTTTGCCGCTTCGGCGCCGAAGTCACGGTGGTCGAGAAGGGCCCGCGTCTGGTGTCGCGCGAGGATACTGATATCTCCGAACTGATCCGCGAGATCCTGGAAGCCGAAGGCATTCATATCCGCACCAGCGCCGAATGCATCACGTTCAAGCCGCATCCTGATGGCGTCGCCGTCGGTGTCGATTGCACCGAAGGCACGCCGGAGGTGATCGGCAGCGATGTGCTGCTGGCGGTCGGCCGCCGTCCCAACACCGACGACCTCGGGCTCGACAAGGCTGGCGTCACCGTGGATGCGCGGGGCTATATCGAGGTGGATGACAGTCTTGCGACCCGTGTGCCTGGCGTCTATGCGATGGGCGATTGCAACGGCCGCGGGGCTTTCACGCATACGGCCTATAATGATTTCGAGATCATCGCCGCCAATCTGCTCGATGGCGCAGGCCGCAAGGTCAGCGATCGTATTCCCGGCTATGCGTTGTTCATCGATCCGCCGCTCGGTCGCGTCGGCATGACGGTGACGCAGGCGAAGGCCACGGGCAGAAAGCTGCTGATCGGCGAACGGCCGATGAAGAATGTCGGCCGCGCGGTGGAGAAGGGCGAGACGCTGGGCAAGATGCGGGTGATCGTCGATGCCGAAACGAAGAAAATTCTCGGCGCTGCGATTCTCGGCACATCAGGCGACGAAGCCATTCACGGCATTCTCGACATCATGAATGCCGGCGCCGATTACACAGAACTGCAATGGGCGGTTCCGGTGCATCCCACGGTGTCGGAATTGATCCCGACACTGCTGGGCGACATGAAGCCTGCTTAGGCGAGCTGGAACTTGAATGCGGCCATCAAGGTCAGCAGCGTGGTGCCGCAGGCGGCGCTGACGATGGCCATATTGACGACGCTGCGGGTGGCCGTGCGCAGAACGGCGAAAGCCGGATGAACCGTGTCGTTGCTCTCCGCCTTTTTGCGCGGAGCAGCTTTCTTCTTCGCTGCCATGTGATGATCCCCAAAGAGACGGGTCAGGCCGTTGACCGACCTGACCCTGACGCCTTCCCTGCCGAGGTTTGTCCCTCGATCATGCAGGGATCATCGCATGAACCTGGGCTGAACTGCTTAAGGGACTTGGTGAATCGAATCTCACCGGATTCGATGGTTTACGAATTTCAGCGGTCTTTCTTCGCGATGATCCGGTCCGAAAACCGGGCCCCACTTTTCGGGATCATGCGCTAGATGGTCCGCCCACCGTCCACCGGCAGGATCACGCCGGTCAGGAATTCGGATTCTTCGCCGGCCATGTAGACGCAGGCATTGGCGATATCCGACGGGCGCGACATGCGGCCGAGCGGAATGGTGCCGATGAACTTGGCGCGATTCTCCGGTGTGTCCGGCACGCCCATAAAGGCTTCCAGCAGGCCGGTTTCGCCCATCACCGGTGCGATGCAGTTGACGCGGATACCATCCGGGGCGAGTTCAACAGCCATGGATTTCGACATCAGGTTCACCGCGCCCTTGGAGGCGTTGTACCAGGTCAGGCCCGGCCGCGGGCGCACGCCAGCCGTGGAGCCGATATTGATGATGCGGCCGCTCTTCTGCTTCTTCATCACGGGCACGCAGGCATTGGTCATCAGGAAGATGGCCTTCACATTGACGTCGAAGACGCGATCGAATTCTTCCTCGGTCACTTCCAGCATCGGCTTGTTGCGGAAAGTCCAGCCGGCATTGTTGACGACCACGTCGAGCTTGCCGAATTTATCGACCGCCAGCTTCACGGCGGCATCCACATCGGCCTTGTTGGCGACACTGCCGCCATGCGCGATCGCGCTGGCGCCGATCTCGTCGGCCACCTTCTTCGCGCCGTCGGCATTGAGGTCGAAGATGACGACCTTGGCGCCTTCGCGCGCATAAGCGCGGGCAATCTCGGCGCCGAAACCGGATGCGCCGCCGGTAACGATGGTGGACAGGCCTTGAAGTCTCATTTGTTTTCTCCCGGATGCCGCGTCGTAACGACGCGTGTCGCAAAGACTAGGATTTCCGACGCTGGCTGGAAAGCCGTAGGCAGCGCGCGATACGCATCTGCGACGATGTGAACGTGGCTTTGTCGCGCATGGGGGCATGCACGAATCAAAAAGGGCGGCCTTACGGCCGCCCTTGGTATTCGATTGCAGATGCGCTTTTTATTCCGCGCTGCTGACCAGTCGCAGCTGGGTCCTCTGCTCCATCTGGCTTTGATACGCTGCAACATAGTCTTCGGCCATGCGGCGTGCGCTGAAACGCTTCTCGAAATGCTTGCGGATAGCGACGCGGTCCATATCGGCAAGGCGACCGACGGCATTCACCGCGCTGAGTTCGTCCTCGACGATGAAACCGGTCAGGCCCTGATCGATGATCTCGGGCACAGAACCGCGATTATAGGCGATCACGGGGGTACCGCAGGCCATGGATTCGATCATCACGAGACCGAACGGCTCCGGCCAATCGATGGGCAATAGCAGGCCGTAAGCGCCAGACAGGAAATCCGGCTTTTCGCGGTCGCTGATCTCACCGATGAACTCGACCAGCGGGTGATCCATCAAAGGCTTCACCACGGCCTCGTAATATTCCTCGTCGGCGCGATCGACCTTGGCGGCGATCTTCAACGGGATACCGGCGCGGATGGCAATTTTGATTGCGCGATCGACACCTTTCTCCGGCGCGATGCGGCCAAGCACCGCCAGATAGCTCGGCTTGACGTCCTGTGGCGTCAGCAGCTGCTCCGGCAGGCCGTGATAGATCGTCTTGATGAAATTCGCCTGCGGAACCGGGCGGCGCTGGGCGTCTGAGATCGAGATCACCGGCGCCTTCGAAAAGGTCGTGAAGGTCGGCTGGTGTTCCGGCAGATCGAGACGGCCATGCAAAGTCGTCACAAACGGTGTCGGCTGACGGGAAAACAGCGAGAACGGATAGTAGTCGAGATGGAAGTGCAGGATGTCGAACTCATCGTCGTCGCACTTCTGGCGGACGCGTTCGAGCATCTCCATATGCAGCGCATTCGGATCGCGCACCGACCCGTCGAGGCGAAGTGCCTTCGGCCAGCCGGCATCCAGCTTGGCAGTAGTGTGCGAGTCCCCACTGGCGAACAGCGTCACGTCGTGCCCTTGCGCGACAAGCTCTTCGGTCAACCAGTGGACGACACGTTCAGTGCCGCCATAGAGCTTGGGCGGAACGGCTTCAGTTAGCGGGGCCACTTGCGCGATGCGCATATACATATCTCCCATGTTGGAAGTGAAGGGCTAACGACGTGTGAGCAGTTCAGGCATCGGCTTGCCAGGCGAGGGAACGTTCTCGCAGCTGCGAAGTTCCTTACCCATCTGCGACTTTCATTCACACTACGGTCTTGTTGCTGCCATCACGGTCTTTCAGGTTCGGGAACAAGTGGTGACGGTTGATTGTTGCGCTGAAAAGGCAAGAGCGTGGGGAAATCGCGATTGCATCACTATCATTCGCGGGCGGAGTCGCTGCCCGTCGATTCATCCTTGCCTTTCAAGGGGTTTAGTAACGCACATGGATTATCTCTCCGGATATGCGCACCGCCCTTTCGCGTTTGTGATGCGGTACATCAGAATGCGAGCGCTCTCGCATTCCATCATTATTCTAGCCATCCTGGGCGCGGTTGCCTGTTCGGTGGGCACCCAGTACGGCATTAAAAATCTCGTCGATGGTCTCTCTGCCGGTCCGTCCAACGCCGGCACGCTGATCTGGTGGGCATTCGGAATCCTGATCGCACTGATCACGGCCGACATGTTCCTGTGGCGCGTCGCGGGCTGGATCGCGAGCTACACATTCGTCAATGTCACCGGCGATCTCAGGCGCGATATTTTCCGCCATCTCACGGGACATGCCCCGAACTACTTTACAGATCGCCTGCCAGGCATGCTGACGAGCCGGATCACGGCCACGTCGAATGCGGTTTTCACCATAGAAAACATGTTCATCTGGAATGTGATGCCACCCATCGTCGCGACATTTGCCGCGATTCTGCTGATCGGCACCGTCAGCCTGCCGATGGCAGCCGGCTTGACTGTCGTTGCGGGTGGGATCGTCGTCCTGATGTTCAAGATGGCGGCCGCCGGCAAGAGTCTGCACAACGATTTCGCCGACAAGGCTGCGTCAGTCGATGGCGAGATGGTCGATGTCGTCAACAATCTTCCGCTTGTTCGCGCGTTCTGCGGACTCAATTTTGAGCACAAGCGTTTCGACAACACGGTCGATCGCGAGCTGAATGCGCGCGGGCGCAGCTTGCGCTACTTGGAGCGGCTTCGCGTCGTCCATGCCGCTATCACCGTCGTCCTAACCATCGGCTTGCTCGGCTGGGCCATCATGCTCTGGCAGCGTGGCGGCGCATCGACCGGCGAGGTGGTATTGATCTGTACGCTCGGTATTTCGATCCTCCACGCGACGCGAGACCTCGCCGTCGCACTGGTGGACGTGACCCAGCATATCGCACGCCTGTCCGAAGCCGTGGCGACATTGCTGGTGCCCCACGAGCTGCGCGATCATCCGGAAGCCGAGCCTCTGGTGAAATCGGGCGCGGCGATCGCTTTCAACAATATCTCGTTCCAGTATCCCGGCGGCCAGAAAGTTTTCGACGAGTTCACCTTGCGGCTCAATGCAGGCCAGCGTGTCGGTCTCGTCGGCCAGTCGGGCGGCGGTAAGTCGAGCCTGTTCGTCCTGCTGCAGCGCTTCTACGATGTGCAGGAAGGTCATATCAGCATCGATGGGCAGGATATCTCGCGCGTGACCCAGCAGAGTCTTCGTCACGCCATCTCGGTCGTACCGCAGGATATCTCGCTGTTCCATCGCTCGATCCTCGAAAATATCCGCTATGGCCGCCCGAATGCGACCGACGAGGAGGTGATGCGTGCGGCCATCGATGCGCGTTGCGATTTCATCGAGCAGTTGCCGGAAGGCTTGAACACCATGGTCGGCGATCGCGGTGTCAAGCTGTCCGGCGGTCAGCGCCAGCGTATCGCGATCGCGCGTGCCTTCCTCAAGGATGCGCCGATCCTGCTGCTCGACGAGGCCACGGCCGCCCTCGACAGCGAGTCGGAAGAGGCCATCCGCGAGGCGCTGGCGCGGCTGATGCGCGGTCGCACGGTGATCGCTATTGCCCATCGTCTGGCGACGCTGCGGAACTTCGACCGCGTAGTCGTGCTGCGCAGCGGCAAGATCATCGAGGACGGCAAGCCAGATCTCCTGATGCAGGGTCAGGGCCCGTATCGCGAACTGGTGACGCAGGAAATGAGCCGGCTGGCCGCCCACGCGGCCTGACGACTCAGCTAACCTGCACGATGCGTTCCCGCATGCGTATCGCCATGTCCATTCAACTGGCCGAGGTCACCCATGCCCGTCAAAGCTGCCGCTGCCGCCACACGCGAAGCGCTCGCTGATCAGAAAGTCGTCGAGTCGCCGTTCTATATTCCGATGACCGGTCCGGCCTCACGGCCGCGGCGTGCGCTGAAGCACGATGACACATTCGCGGTGCTCGACAGTCACGGCGATATCGGCGCATCCGCGGGGGGGCCGGACGGACTGTTCAACAAGGATACGCGCTATCTCGCGCGGCTCGAACTCGCGCTGAACGACGTCCAGCCGCTTCTGCTCGGCTCCAATCTGCGGGACGACAATTCATCGCTCACGATCGATCTCACCAATCCCGATATCTATCGCGATGGCCGGATCATCCTGCAGAAAGACATGCTGCATATCGTGCGCACCGTCTTCCTGTGGCGCGGTGCCGCCTATCAACGCATCGGCCTGCAAAATCATGGTAACGAGCCCGCCAGCTTCGATCTGACGCTGTGCTTCGACAATGATTTTGCCGACCTGTTCGAGGTGCGCGGCGAGAGGCGCAAGCATCGCGGCGTCGCAACCAGCCGGCTGGTCGATCCCAGCCACGTGGCGCTTGAATATACCGGCCTCGATGGAAAGCCGCTGCGGACGATGATGTATTTCGACCCGCGCCCGACGCAGCTGTCGGCAAATAAGGCGACTTACCATTTCGATCTCGGTCCGCAGGAAGTGACATCGCTCTTTGTGGCCGCCAGTTGCAATGTGGAAGTCGACCACAAGCCGGTGCCGTTTCTCCGCGGCCTGCTGGCGCATCGCCGCGAGATGCGCAATTTCAGCAAGGGCGCGACCACCATCGAGACCTCGAATGATATCTTCAACGAGGTGCTTTGTCAGGCCATGGGCGATCTCAATATCCTCATGACCAACACACCGCAGGGACGTTACCCCTATGCGGGCATCCCCTGGTATTCGACCACGTTCGGGCGCGATGGCCTGATCACCGCGCTGCAGATGCTATGGATCGATCCGCGGGTGGCGAAAGGCGTTCTGTCGCGCCTGGCTGCGTTCCAGGCCAAGGATGTCGATCCACTCAATGATGCCGAGCCCGGCAAGATCCTGCACGAAATGCGCGGCGGTGAAATGGCGGCGCTGCGCGAGGTGCCCTTCGCGCAGTATTACGGAAGTGTCGATTCGACGCCGCTTTTCGTGCTGCTTGCAGGTCTCTATGTCGAGCGCACCGGTGACGAAGACACGTTGCGCGAACTCTGGCCGGCGATCGAGGCTGCGCTGAAATGGATCGACGGACCGGGCGACCCCGACGGCGACGGTTTTGTCGAATATCAACGCGCCACAGAGCAAGGTCTGCAGAACCAGGGCTGGAAGGATTCGTATGACGCGATCTTCCATGCCGATGGCAAACTTGCCGAAGGCAATATCGCGCTCGCCGAAGTGCAGGGCTATGTTTATGCGGCGAAGCATCTCGCCGCGCGCATGGCGCTGCGGCTGGAAATGTCGGGACGTGCCGAGCAACTCGAGGCGGAGGCGCAACAGCTTGCCGATCGGTTCGAAGCGGCGTTCTGGTGCGAGGAGATCGGCACTTATGCGCTGGCGCTCGACGGTGCAAAGCTGCCTTGTGTCGTTCGCTCGTCCAATGCGGGTCAGTTGCTGTTCACGGGCATCGTGCGCGAGGAACGCGCGCGCATGGTCGCTGCGGATATGATGCGGCCACATTTCTTCACGGGGTGGGGCATCCGTACCATCGCGCGCGGCGAGGCCCGCTATAATCCGATGTCCTATCACGACGGCTCGATCTGGCCGCATGACAATGCGCTGATCGCGCTCGGCTTCGCGCGCTATGGACTGAAGCACTCGGTCGAAGCCGTGTTCAAGGGATTGTTCGATACGGCGACCTATATGGATCTGCGTCGCCTGCCGGAGCTGTTCTGTGGCTTCCAGCGCGAGAAGCGCCGCGGGCCGACGCTCTATCCTGTCGCCTGTGCGCCGCAAGCCTGGGCCAGTGCAACGCCGTTCACGCTGCTGGAGGCGGCGCTCGGGATCGAGTTCGACATCGCACGTGGTGAGATTCGCTTCCGCGATCCGCGCATGCCGTCGTTCCTTCAACATGTGATCTTGCGCGATGTACGACTCGGCGAGTCCAGCGTCGATCTGTGCCTGCGCAAACATAATGACGACGTGTCGCTCGAGGTGCTTCGCAGCCGCGGGCAGATCCGGGTTTCGATCGTGTTGACGCAGTGATGTTTGTGCTTCGCTGCTGCGCGTTGCGTCAGCAGCAAGCCTGAGTGAGGAACTGTCCATGCCCGCAATCCGCCTTTTTGCCGGACTGCTTGCTGTCTTGATGACAACCAGTGCTGCTGTCGCGGCAGATGCGCCTGTGCCATCCTCCGAGGCCGGCGCTAAACAGGCACAGGCCGCGCAACCGGAAACGGTGCCGGCCGACAAACCGGAAGCGGCAACGTCGCAGCCAGCGCCTTCGCCGGCGCAGGGCAATCCATCGCCGCCGCAAGCCGCCGTGCCGCCTGCCGCGAACGAGCCGGTCAAGCCGGCCGCTCCGCCAAAGGCGGAGAATGCCCCTGCAGTCATGCCACCGGCGGCCAAGCCGCCATCGGTGACAGTGATCGATGCCTTCGATGCGAAAGGCATTCTCGGCCGCGATGTGCGCAGCCCCGCCAGCGAGAATATGGGCCGCATTGCTGATGTCATTGTCGATCGGGCCGGACAGGTGCGAGCCGCCGTGATCGATTTCGGCGGATTTCTCGGCGTCGGTTCACGCAAGATCGTGGTCGACTGGGCCGCGCTGCATTTCTGGAACGTTGCCGACAAGACCGCAAGCATCACGCTCGACCTGACGCGCGAGCAGGTGCGTGCCGCGCCGGAATACAAGGATGACCAGCCGATCGTCGTACTTGGCGCGTCCGGCACGCTGACGCCGCTCAAGTTTCCGCCCATCACCATGCAGGAGCGATAATTGGCCGTTCAGGCGCCCACGCGTGCTGTTGATCGTACCGGCCCCGAGACCGAGGCCGTGCCGGAAGTCGCGTGCGCGCCCGGGATCGCGCCAGAGCCCGGTGACAAGAAGCCCGATCAGCGTTCGCCGGAGCCCTCGAAGCAGAGCCTGCGTGGCCTCGACTGGTTCATCTTCTTCCTTGCCGACGTGCAGACCGGCTTCGGTCCTTTTGTCGCTGTCTATCTGACCACCCAGAAATGGACTCAGGTGGAGATCGGCTTCGTATTGTCGATCGGTGGCGTCGTCGCGCTACTTGGCCAGATTCCCGGCGGCGCGATCGTCGATGCTGTCCGCTCGACGCGTCTGGTCGTGGGAGCGGCGGTCATGGCGATTGCCTGCTGTGCCCTTGCTTACGCAGCAGCGCCGATCTTTCCGGTCGTGGTCACGGCGGCGACGCTGCATGCGATGGCCAGCTGCGTGCTCGGTCCAGCGATTGCTGCGATGAGTCTGGGGCTGGTCGGGCCGATGCGGATCGGCGAACGGCTTGGCCGCAATGCCCGCTTTGCGTCGCTCGGCAACGGCGTCGCAGCCGCCGTCATGGGCACCTGCGGTTATCTCCTGTCCAGCCGCTCGGTTTTCATCGTGACGTTCCTGCTCGCGATTCCGGTGCTCTATGCGCTGTCCCGCATTCGTCATCAGGAGATCGATCCGGCACGTGCCCATGGACAGGCGGCGGAGCAAGCCGAGAGCAGCCCGCCATTCCGCTTCCGCGACCTCGTCCGCCAGAAGCCTCTGCTGATCTTCGCTGGCGCAGTGCTGCTGCTGCAGCTCGCCAATGCTGCGATGCTGCCATTGATGGCCGGTGTGGTCACCACGCGGTCGGCCGACTGGGCACCTGCGCTCATCGCCTTCTGCATCGTCGTGCCTCAGGCATTTGTGGCAGCAACGTCGCCCACGGTCGGCCGCAAGGCGCAGCAATGGGGGCGCCGCCCGCTGCTACTGGTCGCCTTCTCCGCGCTTGCCATTCGCGGATTGCTGTTCTCGGTGGTGACTGATCCGTTCGCGCTGGTCGCGGTACAGATTTTCGACGGCATCACGGCAGCGGTTTTCGCCGTGATGATCCCGCTGATCGTCTCTGATATCACCTTCGGTCGCGGACGTTTCAGCCTCGCCCAGGGCATTGTCGGCACGGCGACCGGCATCGGCGCCTCGCTCAGCACCGTCACGGCTGGCTATGTGGCGGACAAGCTCGGTGCGCCCATCGCCTTTATCGGCCTGTCCTGCGTGGCAGCGCTTGGCTTCCTGCTCATCCTGCTGGTGATGCCGGAGACCAAACGCGATCACGCTGAATCCGGTCGGTCCTAAGGCGTCACGCTTTCGCCGAGATAGTTGAGGGCGGCGGTGACGCCGCCCTTGCCGTGCGGAATACCGAGCGCCTGCAGGCCCATTTCGACGACGCCGAGCGTGCCGAGGATCATCGGCGCATTGACGTGGCCCATATGGGCGATGCGAAATGCCTTGCCGTTGAGGTCGCCAATGCCGACGCCGAGAATGACACCGCATTTCTCGCGGCAATAAGCAAGCAATGGCGCCGGATCTGCCATCTTGATGGTCGTGACAGTGTTGGCGCGCTCTTTCGCTTCAGTAATGTTGAAGCTGAGAACGCCGCCTTCAGCCCACACCGCTACGGCGCGGCGCACCGCTTCGGCGAGCAGGCGATGTCGCTGAAACACATTGTCCAGCTTCTCGTCGAAGATCATGTCCAGCGCTGCGCGTTGCGCGAACATCAGATGCACCGGCGCTGTGCCGGAATGCTTCTGATAATGTTCGTTGCCGTCGCGTTCGGTCCAGTCGAAATAGGGCGTCCGCAGGCCCGCCGACTTGTGCGCCTCGCGCGCACGATCATTGGCCGCGACAAAGCCAAGGCCGGGCGGCGTCATCAGTCCCTTTTGCGAGGCAGACATCGCCACATCGATGCCCCAGGCATCCATCTCGAACGGCATGCACCCGAGCGATGCGACGGCGTCGACCATGAAGAGCGCTGGGTGGCCGGCGGCCTTGATCGCCTTGCCAATGGCTTCGATGTCGTTATAGGCGCCGGATGCGGTGTCGATCTGCACCGCGAGTACGGCCTTGATCTTGTGCTCGGTATCGTGCCGCAGCGCTGCTTCGACCTCGGCCGGGCGGATTGCGCGATTCCAGTCACCCTTCAGGCTCTGGACCTCGACGCCCATGAGGCGCGCGGCATTGCCCCAGCCAACAGCGAAACGTCCGCTTTCCAACACCAGGATCTTGTCGCCGCGCGACAGCACATTGGTGAGTGTTGCTTCCCAGGCCCCATGGCCGTTGGCGATGTAGATATAGGTCTTGCCCTTGGTCGCGAACACGGTGCGAAGATCATCCAGCAACCCATAGGTCAGCTGCACCATGGCGTCGGAATAGATATCGAGCGGCGGGCGATGCATCGCGCGCAGCACTTCGTCCGGCATTGTGGTGGGGCCGGGGATGGCAAGAAATTCACGACCTGCGCGAACGACCATTTTCTGTCCTTGTTATCGTTGTCGGCCACCGTCGCATGGCGGGCGACACAAATCAAAATGACGATGCCGTCAATGTGTCGATGTCGGGCCGATCACATTGGCCACGGCGCGGAAGATCTGGTCCTTGATTTCCGTCGCGGCCGGGCTCGGGATTGTCTCCGGCGGCTCCGTGCGTTTGGCGCAGCCGACCACGAGGCGCTGAATCCAGATTTCACCATCGGTGTAATACAGGTCGCCGCCGCCATTGCGGCCGGCGACGGTGGGACCAACCCCAGTGACTTGATATCTGGCTTCCACCATGCCTGCTTTTCGAGGTCGCCGGCGAGCAGCGCGCGCTCGGCGTCGATATCCGCAGCGATGTGGTGGGTGATGGCGCCGGTGTATCGGCTCACGCCGACGCTGCGGTCGAAAGTGGCATCACCGAGCCAGACCGGGCGATCTTCCTGCCCTTTGTCCAGCACCAGCCACAGGCGCACGTGATGGCGGCGGTCGGGGCTGATGCCTGACGGCTTTTCGAAAGCGAGATCTTCGCGGCGGCCGAGATAGACGAGGGGCGAAACCGGTGCATTGTGATAGGGGCGATCGAGCAGCACGCTGCCAATGATCTCGATCGATGATTTCAGGGTGACGGGATCGGCAGGATACCAGCCTGCGGCATGCATCGCGCAGATGACGTCCTTCCTGTCGCCGATCAGGCCGACATTGATGGGATCGCCAGGAATGCCCTGTGGGGTCATGGTGGTCATCGGCATGCCGGCGAGCGACTTCTGGTGCTCATAATGCGTCCAGAGCTCAGGCAGCAGCAGATACGCAATTCCGCCATAGATGATCGCGGCAAGCAGGGTCAGTCGCAGCGCACGATAGGTTCGGCTGCGGCGCTGCTGTTCGACGATGGGATGGCTGTCTGGCTGGTCCAAGATCTCGCCCATGGGGGAATCGCGGGCGGACCCTGCCACGTCGGCGCCGCGATGTCATCGCCAAGCCGGTCAGATCAGCGGCGAGTCTCGCGGCAACCGGCTGCTTCGGCCTCTTCTTTAGAGCAAAACCAGCGCGTGCCCTTACTGACCCGCATCTTGATCTTGGCATACCAGCGGCTTTCCGGGGTATGATAGATGCAGACGCCGGCGCGATTGACATTTCCCTTGATCCGGCAGGTCGGCGAGGGGGCGGTGGCGCCGGAAGCCGACGCAAACAGGATCGGCAATGTCTCGGGCTTTGGCTTGATGACACCCAGGGTGCCGGCCTTCTTGTTGCGCACGCGCCATTCCCAGGGCGCAACGAACGCGCCGGTCCACAGCCCCACCTGCGCTTCGCGGGCCGTTTTCTCATCGGCATCGTACATCCGTGAGTAACGCACATAAGCGAGCGCCCATCCGCTCTTTACGAGCCACTGCGCGACGTCCTCGCCGTCAGCCTCGCATTTGGCGACAGCACGGCCGAAACGATCGGTGCGCTGTGTGCGGCAAGTCCACGTCTTGTCGCTTGTGCGCGCGACCAGCGCATCATGTGCGGCGATGCCGCAATTCCAGCGCTCGCCATTGGCGTTGAGGCACAATTGATCGAGGCCGGGCGCATCAGATCCCGCGAGACGGATACGCGCATTGCCGATAGTCACCTGATTGGCATCGCGGATTTTCGGCACACCCGTCACATCGGCAGCTTCGGCCAATGTCGACAGGCTGAGAAGGACGAGAGCGAGGCAGAGCAGGCGAGTCATGCGCATGAGGCCTTGGAATTGCAACATCGTGACGATAATCAAACGACAGTGCCGACATTTCGTCGAAGACACCAGTGCGTCATGGATAGATTGTCTCAACTCCGCGCGAGCAGCAGCAATCAATGCCTCTGCATCGCAGTCCGCGCCAGCGCGAGACCCATGAGCACGAAAGCCGAGGTGACCTCGGGCCCTCCGACCAGAATGCGGGTTGGGGTTTTCATCTTGTTCCATTCATAGGCTTTGAACGGGCCTTTGCGACCGCCTTCGCCATGGCTGCGGATGATGCATTGCAGCGCGGGCGTGAACAGAGCGATCTCGCCGCCGAGATGGCCGAGTGCAATCAGGGCAAGTGCGGCATCAAAAGCGTTCATCTCGCGGGCGATCAGCTCGTCGGCGACATAGGCAAGAATGTGCGGCTTGATGAATTCGAAGGTGTTGTCGGGATCGAGCTTGCGCTGCGTGTCATCCGGCAGCGCGCGGAATGCTGCGTAGCAGCGGCCGAAATAGGCGCAGTAGAGCTCGGGTAGATAATAGATGTGCGATCTGGGCTCCGCAAATGCACCGGATTCAACGAGCCGTCGCTGAAAGCCGATGATCCGATGCACGGTCTCCAGCCGCTTCGGTGTTTCCACCACCTGCCAGCGCGCGCAGTTGCGGAAGGATACTTCCAGCACGTCGAGATTCAGCGTGGGATCAAGATCGTTGCCATACGGACGCTGGCCGGCGAGGTTGTCGATCCAAGTGGCGATGGCGCCGTCGTAGTTGATGTTATTGTTGATCGGCACCGTGACCAGGGGTTCGTTGGCGCCCTCGTTGACCTGATAGCCGGCATAGAAATCGAGCAGTGGCTGATCGAGGATGGGGTCATTCGATCCTGCCTGCGTGGCCGCGGAAAACGAGCAGGCC
>NZ_JBIISY010000046.1:0-34395 GCF_044340795.1 Tardiphaga sp. | reverse complement strand
CATAGACACCGCAGGTTATGATGCGGGAAAGCGCCTGTGTCCAATCCCCCGAGTGTCAAAACTCGTCGGAGGTTATGGGTCCCGGCGTGCGCCGGGACGACAAGGGACTTAGCTCGCCTCCGCCAGCAGCGAGAGCTGCCGCGGATCGTCGATCTCGCTCATGTCCGTCAGCGGGGTCGGGTAGTCGCCGGTGAAGCAGTGATCGGCGAATTTCGGCTGGGCCGGGTTGCGGCCGGGCTCGCCCATGGCTCGATAAATGCCGTCCACTGAGACGAAGGCCAGCGAGTCGGCGCCGATCAATTCGCGCATCTGCTCCAGGGAATGGGTCGCGGCCAGGAGGCCGGCGCGGTCGGGGGTGTCGATGCCATAATAATCGGGATGGGTGATCGGCGGCGAGGCGATGCGGAAATGGACTTCCGTGGCGCCCGCATCGCGCATCATCTTGACGATCTTCTTCGAGGTGGTGCCGCGCACGAGGCTGTCATCGATCAGCACGATGCGCTTGCCGGCAATGGCAGCGCGGTTCGCCGAATGCTTCATGCGCACGCCGAGTTCACGCACGCTCTGGGTCGGCTGGATGAAGGTGCGGCCCACATAGTGATTGCGGATGATGCCGAGCTCGAACGGCACGCCGGACTGGCGGCTGTAGCCGAGCGCGGCGGGGACGCCGGAATCCGGCACCGGCACGACGACGTCGGCATCCACATGGGTCTCGCGGGCGAGTTCCTCGCCCATGCGCTTGCGGGTGTCATAGACGGAGCGGCCGTCATTGATCGAGTCCGGGCGCGCGAAATAGATATATTCGAAGATGCAGGGGCGCGGCGGCTGGGGGGCGAAGGGCTTGTGGCTCTGGGTGCCGGTCTCGTCGAACACGATGACTTCGCCGGGCTCGATATCGCGGATGTATTTCGCGCCGATGATGTCGAGGGCGCAGGTCTCCGACGCCAGGATCGGGCAGCCGTCGAGTTCGCCGAGCACCAGCGGGCGGATGCCGAGCGGATCGCGCGCGCCAACCAGCTTCTTGTTGGTCAGCGAAACCAGCGCATAGGCGCCTTCGATGGCGCGCAGTGCTTCGATATAGCGGTCGAGGAAACGGTTGCGCTTGGAATGCGCGACCAGATGCAGGATCACCTCGGTGTCAGTGGTCGACTGCATCATGGCGCCGTTCTTCACGAGCTCGCGGCGCAGGGTCAGACCGTTGGTGAGGTTGCCGTTATGAGCGACCGCGAAGCCGCCGGCATTCAGTTCGGCAAACAGCGGCTGCACATTGCGCAGGATGGTTTCGCCGGTGGTGGAATAGCGGGTGTGGCCGATGGCGTTGGTGCCGGGCAGGCGCTCGATCACCTCGCGACGGGAGAAGGTGTCGCCGACCAGGCCGAGGCGGCGTTCGGAGTGGAAGCGGCGGCCGTCGAAGGCGACGATGCCGGCGGCTTCCTGGCCGCGATGCTGGAGCGCATGCAGGCCGAGCGCGGTAATGGCGGCGGCCTCGGGGTGGCCGTAGATGCCGAACACACCGCACTTTTCGCGCAGCATGTCGCCGGAAAGATCGTCGTTCACGTCGAAGCTGGAATGTGCTGCGTCGTCCATAGAATTATGCATCGGATGCACCGCGCCTCTGTTGTCGCGAGCCGTGCAACACACGCACCCTCGCGCAGTCAGTTCAAGCTCGGGACGGATCAGCGTCCCGCGGGTTTGTCGATCAGCTTCTTCATGCTGTCGCGTGCCGTCTTGGAATAGCCATCGTTTCCACCCGGAGCGTCCGGCGCCGCTTCCGTCGACTCGTCTTCAGGCTTGTTCTTCTTGAACTTCTTCAAAATGGTGTTTTCAGGGTCATCCGGCAAGAGCGACATCAGCCAGTTCCCGGTGGATTCCAGCACGACGCGCGATTTTGCGCCGGTGACCCAGTCTGGACGCTGCTTGTCCGGAACCAGCCAGGTGAAGAACAGGAAAGCCACGACCACGATCAGCATGCCGCGGGCGAGGCCGAACAGGAAACCGAGGGTGCGGTCGAGCGCGCCGATGCGCGAGTCCAGGATCATGTCCGAGATGCGCACGGTGATGATGGAGACAACGATCAGCGTCAGCACGAACAGGCCGCCGATGGTGGCGGCGGTCGCGATGGTGTCGTTGGCGATATAGGATTTCGCGGAAGGAAGTACCTTCGGGAACGCGTAAAGCGTGACCAGCGCCGCGGCGCCCCAGGCGGCGATCGAGAGGATCTCGCGCATGAAGCCGCGAACCATCGCGAGCAGGCCGGAGATCAGCATGACGCCGAGCAGGACAAGGTCGAGAATCGTGATCGGCATCGTCGGGTCTGGTCCGCTCGGTCAGAAAACGCGAATCGGCAGCAAAGCTGCCAGTTCAGGTGACGGTGATATGGCACGTCTCGCGAGGGCGGAAAACCGCCTGCAGGCCATGCCGCACATCAATGTTCCGCTTCTGGCTACGAACCTGAACGAAGCGTTGCGCGATGGCCACGTTTTTCGCGCGTGTTTTCTATAGCGGGCTGCGTGCGCGAGGTCACGCAACCGTCACCCGTTGTCGCGCCGGAAACGGGCGGGCGGGGCGCTTTTCTCGCTCTGTGTGGTATTGCCGCCATCGCGCGCCGGCTTGACGCCACGCGCGGCGATCTCCGCGACCAGCGTCGTCAGGTTGCCGATACTGTTCAGCGTCAGCCCGGCATCGCCGCCGGGGTCGCCGCGGGCGGCTTCCGGCAGCACGGCGCGGCCGAAGCCGAGCTTGGCAGCTTCCTTCAGACGTGCCGAGGTCTGCGCCACCGGCCGAACGGCGCCCGACAGCGAGATCTCGCCGAAATAGACGGCGTCCGTGGGTAGCGGCGCATTGCAGAGCGAGGAGACGAGGGCAGCGGCAGCGGCCATGTCGGCGGCGGGTTCATTGATGCGAAGGCCACCGGCAACGTTGAAATAGACGTCGTAGCCCGAGAGCTTGACGCCGCAATGGGCTTCCAGCACCGCGAGGACCATTGAAAGGCGTGACGAGTCCCAGCCGACCACGGCACGCCGAGGGGTGCCGAGCGTCGTCGGAGCAACCAGAGCCTGTAACTCGACTAGCACCGGACGGGTACCTTCCATGCCGCCGAACACCGCGGTGCCAGGGGAGCCGAGGTCGCGATCGGACAGGAACAGCTCGGACGGGTTGGAGACCTCGCGCAGGCCGAGGCCGGTCATCTCGAACACGCCGATCTCGTCGGTGGGGCCGAAACGGTTCTTCACCGCACGCAGGATGCGGAACTGCTGCGAGCCTTCGCCCTCGAAGGACATCACGGCATCGACCATATGCTCGACGACCCGGGGGCCGGCGATCTGGCCGTCCTTGGTGACATGGCCGACCAGAATGATGGTGGCGCCAGTCTTCTTGGCGAAACGAATGAGCGCCTGCGCGGAGGCGCGGACCTGGGTGACGGTGCCGGGAGCTGATTCCACCGTGTCGGTCCACATGGTCTGGATCGAGTCGATCACGATCAGCCGCGGCACGGTGCCTTCGGACAGCGTGGCCACGATGTCTTCCACCGAGGTTTCGGAGGCGAGCTGCACCGGCGCATTCGCAAGGCCGAGGCGAGCGGCGCGGAGACGCACCTGGGCGACGGCTTCTTCGCCCGAGATGTAGACGACGCGGTGGCCGGCCTTGGCCATCATGGAAGTCGCCTGGGTCAGCAGTGTTGATTTGCCGATGCCGGGATCGCCGCCGATCAGGATGATCGAGCCGCGGACGAAGCCACCGCCGGTGACGCGGTCGAGTTCGCCCATGCCGGACGGAATGCGCGGTGCGTCCTGGCTGGTGCCGGTCAGACTTTCGAGATTGAACGTCCGTCCCTTGCGCTTGGAGCGCGCCGAGACCGGGATCGCGGTGGCGCTGTCTTCTGCGGTGAGCGTATTCCATTCGCCGCAAGCCTCGCACTTGCCCTGCCACTTGTTATAGGCAGCGCCGCAATTCTGGCAGACGAAGGAGGGGGCGGATTTGGCCATCGGTGGAATCGCTCTCGGTGAAGACGTTGAATAGCACGGATGGGCCAGATGCCGTGAAATCGCTTGCCGCCTGTCACCTGATCTTAAGCACGTTCGTCAAGGTAAATAACAACTCCGCGTTGACCCTCGGTGCCGCTCAATTAAGTCTCTTGTCCGACAGCGATCCGAACTCGTTTGCAATACGGCCTTCGCACAGGACACGATCATGAAAAAATTCATTACTGCCGCAATCGTTGCCGTCGCCGGCATGGCGATCCCGAGCATGGCTCAGGCCGGCTGCACCACCTGCTATCAGCCGCAGGTGATCCCGCCGCAATATCGCACGGTGGAACGCACCGTGATGGTGTCGCCCGGCCACACCGTTCGTCGTCATCGCCCCGCGCAGTATCGCACGGTGATGGTGCCGAAGACCGTGATGGTCGCGCCGGCCCGCACCGAATATCGCCGCGTCCCGGCGCGGTACGCGACCCAGCAGCGCACCGTGCAGGTGGCGCCGGCTCAGGTCTATTACGCTCCGGTTCAGGTCGGTTGCTCGACCTGCAATCGCGGTTTCAGTTTCGGCTCGAGCTATGGCAGCTACGGCTATAGCGCGAGCTACGGTGGTGGCTACAGCTACGGCGCTTACGGCTACTGAGTTTTTCCTGCTATGAGTTCTGATCGGCCGCCGCGAGGCGGCCGATTCGTTTTGAGGGGTGTGCATCAAACGAGACGCAGGCCCGACAAAACCATGCTGATGCCGGCCACGATCATGATCCCGTCCATGATGCGCCGGAATGTCTCGACGCTGAGCTTGAGCACGTAGCGCTTGGCAATGAAGGCGCCGAACATCAGCGACGCGCCGGCGATCAGACCCTTCACCAGCACATCGAGATCGAGCGCGCCGAAGCGCTGGAAAGTGACGGACTTGCTGAGATAGAGACCGAGCGAACTGGCGGCCTCGGTGGCGAGGAACGCGCCCTTGGCGAGGCCGTAGAACAGAAACAGCGGTACGCTCAAGGGGCCGCTGGAGACGACGATGCCTGTGACATAGCCGATGATCGCGCCGCCAAGCGCGAGCTGCCAAAGGCTGATGGTGAAGGAGCGCCGGGCCAGCCAGTGGCGCAGCGGCACCATGGCAATGAAGAACAGACCGATGGTGAGATCAACGGCCTGTGACGGCAGCACCAGCAGCGTGCGGGCGCCGAGCGCGGCAGCCGGAATACCGGTGACCGAATAGGCCGCGGTGGCGCGCCAGTCGATCTCCCGCCACCAGGCCATGATGCGCGAGAGATTGGCCATCACGGCGGCCACGGCCATGATCGGCACGGCTTCCTTGGGGCCGAATTCATAGATCAGCACAGGCATCAGCATGATCGACGAGCCGGTGCCGACGATGCCGGAAATCGTGCCGGCGAGCAGGCCGACGGCGCAAACGAAGATGAACGACAATGAAGGCTCCGGCGTCGAGCGCATGTGATGATCTGACGCGAAGCTCACCACGATTCCCGGGATCGGTCACCTGTTGACGGGATATCAATCCGGCTTTGCCAAGGTCCGGCCGGAAAGAGGCGATATCGAGCATGAATCCAGCTGGCGCGTTTCCTACGATGAAGGCAGTCGCGGGCCGGCGGCCGGATCGGCTGTGGCTGCTCGCCGCGCTGGCGCTGACGGTCGCGTTGGCAGCCCCGTTCCTGCTGGTGGATGTGCCGCCGGTGCTCGATTATCCCAACCATCTGGCGCGCATCTTCGTGCTCGCGCATCCCGACGATCCCGTGCTGTCGCAGATCTATGCGCCGCATTGGCGCATCGTGCCCAATCTCGGCATCGACGTGCTGGGGACCATGCTGCTGAAAGTCGTGCCCGTTCATGTCGGAGGACGGCTGCTGCTGGCGCTGAGCATGTTTGCACCGGTGATCGGCGTGGTCGTCTATCATCGCGTGGCATTCGGCCGTTTCGCGCTCTGGCCGCTGGCATCCGGCGTGATGGCGACCAACGGCATTTTCCACCTCGGCTTCATGAACTTCCTGCTGTCGCTTGGCCTTGCGCTGCTTGCTGCTGCGACCTGGCGGGTGCTGCGACGTCGGAGTCAGTGGCTGGCAACGGTTGTCGGCGCGCTTCTCGTAACCGCGATCTTCTTCACGCATCTTTTCGGCGTGATCCTGTTCGCCATGCTGATCGGCGCGGAGGAGGCTGTGCGACTGTGGCGGTGCTGGCGGAGCCGTTTGCTCACATCTGGCGAGATAATCAAAACGGCCGCGCAGCTTGCGCTTGTTCTCTCGCCTGCGGCGGTCCTGTTCGCGCTGTGCCCGCTGGCCGAAGGCCATGCGTCGATCGGCGCATGGCGGGGTCTGCAGAAAATCTGGGCGTTGTTCACGCCTGCCATGTCGACCAGCGTTGGGCTTACGCTCGCCACCGGCATTGCCGTGTTTTGCATCGTTATTCTGTTGTGGCGCCGGGCCAGGTGGGCGCGCGGCGCGTGGCTCGTGCTCGGTGCGCTGGCCATGGCCTTCGTGCTGGCGCCGTCGACAATCAAGAACGGGACCTTTGTCGATGTGCGTCTCGGCCTGATGATCGGCCTCGTGCTGTTTGCCACCATGGATCCGCGGCTCGACAGGCGTGAGGCGATCGTGGTCGGCCTGATATTTGCCGCGCTGATCGGCATACGCAGCCTGTACATCTCATCGACATGGATCGCGCATCGCGGTGACCTCGCGGATATCAGGTCCGCCATCGCCTCCGTCGAGCCGGGGGCGACGGTGCTGGTGGCACGCGGGCAACCCGGCAATGTGATGGAGACACCGAAGCCGGCGCGGTCGTTGCCGGGTATCTATCGGCTCGATGGCCATCTTGGCGCGATGCTGGCAATCGAGCGCAAGGCGTTCTGGCCGCTGATGTTCGCCGATCCATCCCAGCAGCCGCTCGACATCCGGCCGGCCTACAAGGCGATATCGGCGTCACTCGACGAGCCTGTCGATCTGCCCTATCTGCAAACCGACGACAGCGTGGCGCCCGGCTATATCAGGAACTGGCGCCGCCATTTCGACCGTGTGCTGCTGATCGATGCGCCGACGCCGCTGCCGGTCATTGACGGGCTGGCACTGTTGCAAGCGACGCCCTATGCGGCGCTCTATCGCGTCATACCGAAGCCATAGCTTCGCAGGTCAAGTTCAGCCGCCTTTGTACGCGCGCTGATAGCGCCGTCCCAGACTGGTCAGCACCTCATAGGCGATGGTGCCGAAGTGATGGGCAAGGTCGTTCACTGTGAGGCCTTCGCCGATCAGCGTGGCCATGTGGCCGCGACGGGCGGCATTCGCCGGCAGGTCGGTGATGTCGATCGCGATCAGGTCCATGGAAATGCGCCCGGCAACCGGGCAGCGCTGGCCGGCGATCACGACTTCGGCGCCGCGGGTGCCGTCATTGCTGCCTGCAGCGCGAAAATAGCCATCGGCATAACCGGTCCCGATGATTGCAAGGCGGGTGGGGCGGCGCGCCGTCCAGGTGGCGCCATAGCCGACGGTGTCGCCGCGGGAAACATCCCGGGTCTGGATGATGCGGGCCTTGAGGTCGATCACCGGCAGCATGGGATTGGCGGCTTCCGGCGTCGGATTGACGCCATAGATGGCAGCGCCCGGACGCACCATGTCGAACAGGTAGCTCGGGCCGAGATAGATGCCGGAGGAATTGGCGAGCGACGAGGTGATGCCTGAGAAGAGGTGCGAGACTTCGCGGAAGGCACCGACCTGTTTCGGATTCATCGGGTTCTGCAGCTGCTCGGCGCAGGCGAGGTGGCTGATCACCAGGGTAAAGCCATGATTGCCGGAGGTGATACGCGGGGCGAGGCTCTGAGCCTCGTCAAGCGAAAGACCGAGCCTGCTCATGCCCGTATCGACATGAACGCCGGCGCCGCCGGTCCAGCCGGTGCGGCGGCAGAAGATGTCCCATTCGGCGAGTTCGTTGAGGTCGCTGATCACCGGCTGTGCCTTGATGGCCGCAAGCGCGTCGCCGGAATTTGGCGACAGGCCGTTCAGCACGTAGATCGCCGCATCAGGCGCGCCGGCGCGCGCAGCCCGGGCTTCATCGATGGTGGCGACGAAGAAGGTCTTGCAACCGGCCTTGGCGAGAGCTGGGACCACGCGGTCGATGCCGCAGCCATAGGCGTCGGCTTTGACTGCCGCGCCGCATTCGGCCGGCACGCTCGCCTTTTCAAGCTTGCGCCAGTTGGCCGTGATGGCGTCGAGGTCGATGGTGAGGAGGCCGATGGCCGTCGGATCGAGTTCGACGGCAGGGGTGGAAGCGGGCTCGGTCATCGCACATCCTGAGGCGTGGGTGACGCCGGTTCAGGCGGTCATGTCGCAGCGCAAGATAAACGCGTGATGGTCGCGGTTCAACCGCGACCAAATCACTCGTGAGGCACCGCCGGCATGTACCGGTCGCCCTCGGCGAGATCGCTGAAGCGCGTAAACTGGCCTTCGAACTGCAGGGGGACGGCACCCGTGGGACCATGTCGCTGTTTGGCGACGATCACCTCGGCCTTGCCATGCACGAGGCTCATGTCGAGCTGCCACTTCTCGTGCTCCGGTGTGCCTGCCTTCGGCTCTTTGGCCTGCAGGTAGTATTCTTCGCGATAGACGAACATCACCACGTCGGCGTCCTGCTCGATCGATCCGGATTCACGCAAGTCGGCGAGCTGCGGGCGCTTGTCCTCGCGGTTTTCCACCTGACGAGACAGCTGCGAGAGGGCGATGATGGGAACGTTGAGCTCCTTCGCCAGCGCCTTCAGGTTGGTCGTGATCTCGGTGACTTCCTGCACGCGGTTGTCGGAGCGCTTGCCCGAGCCCTGCAACAGCTGGATGTAGTCCACCATGATGACGTCGAGGCCCTTCTGCCGCTTCAGGCGGCGGGCGCGGGCAGTAAGCTGCGAGATCGACAGGCCGCCGGTTTCGTCCACATAGAGCGGCAGGTTCTGCAGCCGGATCGTGTAGTCGCGGACCTTGTCGAACTGGTCCTGGGTGATGCCGCCGCGACGGATCGCGCTCGAGGAGATCTCGGTCTGCTCGGCGAGAATACGGGTGGCCAGCTGTTCAGCCGACATTTCGCACGAGAAGAAGCCGACCACGCCACCATTGATGGTCTTGTTGGTGCCGTCGGGCTGCAATTCGGCCTGATAGGCGGCGGCGATATTGTAGGCGATGTTGGTGGCCAGCGAGGTCTTGCCCATGGCGGGACGGCCGGCCAGCACGATCAAGTCGGAGCGCTGCAACCCGCCCATGCGACCGTCGAGATCGCGCAGGCCGGTGGAGATGCCGGACAGTTTTCCGTCGCGCTGATAGGCATTGGCCGCCATTTCGAGGGCGGTGGTCATGGCCTGTGAGAAGCGCTGGAAGCCGCCGTCGTAACGGCCAGCTTCGGCAAGCTCATAGAGCCGGCGCTCGGCATCCTCGATCTGGGCGCGCGGGGCGAAATCCACCGGCGCATCGTAGGCGACATTGACCATGTCCTCGCCGACGCCGATCAGCTGGCGACGGATCGCGAGGTCGTAGATGCTGCGGCCATAGTCCTGCGCATTGATGATCGTGGTCGCTTCGGCCGCGAGGCGGGCGAGATATTGCGCCACGGTCATGCCGCCGAGATCGGTATCGGCGGGCAGGAACGTCTTCAGTGTCACCGGGGTGGCGATCTTGCCGGCGCGGATGATGCTGGAGGCGGTGTCGAAAATGGTCTGGTGCAGCGGCTCGTAGAAGTGCTCGGCCTTCAAGAAGTCCGACACGCGATAGAACGCGTCATTGTTCACGAGCATCGCGCCCAGCACGCCCTGTTCGGCCTCGATATTATGCGGCGCGCTGCGATAGGCAGGCGTACCGGCTTCTGGGGCGAGCTTGAGGACGTTGGATTCGGATGCGGCCATGGTGCTCGATATCGGTCTCGAATGGGGCGGATGCGCGGCCCCGGACATAAGCGCATCGGCGCGGGCGGGGGGAGGCGTTGCCCGCCTTTAATGCACGAATTCACCGATTCCCACACGCGCTGAAATTCGTTGCCGGTGTCCGTCGATCGGCCCTTGACCTGTTCCCCCGGTTGCCGGTGTCGGGTTCCTCAATGGTCTCTTAAAGGAACCCGGAAAATCACCGGACGGAACTGAACCGGATGGCGAGATGTCTCACTTATAACAAGAACAGGGATTGCAATACTGCCACACCCGGAACCCGTTAACGGATTCGGGCGTTGAGACAACAAGAACAAGAGGCGTGAAGGACAGGTCGATGGGTCAGCGTCAGCCGTTTTCGGCAGCCGACGACAGTGCTTGGTTGTCCCATCTGGTGGACACGATGGATCGTGTCGAGCAGATGCATGACGAGCCCTGTGACGAAGTTTTGATGTCGGCCATGATGGCCCGGCTGCAAAGCCCGGCGACCACTTTTGGTGACATGATCCGAAGCGGCGACCTTCTCGAACTATCGTTCTAGGAGCAGTTGCTCATCTAGACGTTTGCGCCGTTATTTCTCTCCCGCTGCGAACGGCGCGCTGCGCAACCTCATCCTTTCGCCCCTTTCAGTTAGCCTCCCAATTCCCTTCTCAACCGGCGCGTCTGTTGTGCAGCCGATACGCACATCTGTATTGCGATGTCGCACACAGGCTTGCGACGCTTGACCGCTTCCATTCACAGCGCATTCGGATACAAGAGATTCGGGTTAGACGAATTGTATGTCGGGAGATGGATATGTCGGGCCGAGCGCTCAGTTTAGCGACGGCGATGCTTCTGGTTGGCCTCGCAGCACCTTTCTCCCTCATCGCTCCCGTATCAGCCCAGAACCTCGAAGCCGGTAAATCCCCGGCCCAGCTGTTTGCCGGCAATTGCTCGGTCTGTCACAAGAGCGCGCGCGGCCTGCTTAAGACCGTGCCGCCCGGCCAGCTGCCGAGCTTCCTGCGTCAGCACTATACGACCAGCGCCGATATGGCGAAGATCATGAGCAGCTATGTCGTGGCCAATGGTGCCGGCGGCGGACGCAGGCCCAATGATGACAATCTGACCCGCCGGGGCCGCGAACTCACCCGCGAGCAGGCGCCGGCCGATGCCGCGCCGGCAGGCCGGCAGCGTCCGGCTGCGGCCGAGCGTCAGCAGGCCCAGCCCGGTCCGGACGGCGAGCCCGCGCCGCGCCGTGGTCGCAATTCCAGGCGCCAGCCACCGGCAGAGGCCGCAACGCCCGCTGGTGAAGCGCAGGCACCTGCTGCTGCCGAGACCGAACGTCCGGTCGCGCCGAGGCAGAAAGGCAAGAAGAACCGGCGCCATCAGGAAGAGCCGAAGGCTGACACCGTGAAAGAGGAGGCGAAGCCCGAGGCCGACAAGGCCGAACCGGCGACGAGCGAGCCTCCCAAGGCTGAACCGGTGAAGCCCGAGCCGGCAAAGAGCGAGCCGCCGAAAGAAGCCGCTCCGGCGAAGCCCGCCGAGGAGAGCAAGCCCGCGGAAACCGCCAAACCTGAACCGAAGCCCGAACCGAAGCCGGAGGCACCGGCGGCGACTCGCGCTGATCCCGTCCCGGCAGTGACGCCTGCGCCGAAAGAACCGGAGCCTGCGCCGTCGGCACCAGCTGCGCCACCGACCGAGCCCGCAAAGCCGGCAGAGTAGGAAATAGCGAGACAAGCAAAAAGCCCGGCCGTGAGGCCGGGCTTTTCTGTTTTGTCGCGCTGCAGGATGGGTGTCGCGTCGGCGCTCGCGCGCTCCTGCTCAACCCATCCGACAAGCCGGCTGGTTTAGCCGTTGTTGTCTTCGTCGTCGCCCTGGGCTTCCGGATCGAAGAACTCGCCGGCAGCGGCGAGGGCTTCGGCGGCAGCGTCCTGGTCTTCCTGGCGCGACGAGATGTCTTCGCCGCGGTTGATGCGCTCGGCTTCAGCTTCCGAACGGGCCACGGTGACGCTGACATTCACTTCGACTTCCGGATGCACGGCGATGGCGATCGCGTGCTGGCCGATGGTCTTGATCGGGGCGTCCAGCAGCACCTGGCTGCGGGCGAAGGTGATGCCATCGGCTTCGAACGAAGCGATAATGTCGCGGACCGAGACCGAGCCGAACAGCTGGCCGGTTTCCGATGCCTGACGGATGACGACGACGTTGCGGCCGTCGATCTGCTCGGCAACCTTGGTGGCTTCGCCCTTGGCCTTGATGTTGTTGGCTTCGAGTTCGGCCTTCATGCCGTCATACTTGCCGCGATTGGCGGCGGTGGCGCGCAGGGCCTTGCCACGCTTGAGCAGGAAGTTACGTGCGTAACCGTCCTTGACGCGGACAACTTCACCCATCTGGCCGAGCTTGGCGACGCGTTCCAGCAGAATGACTTCCATATTCGATCTCCTTTGGTGTGTTCGATTGATGTGAATTGACGTGATGCTTTGTCAGGCCGCCGTCTCTGGCGGCTGACGTTCGCCGAGACGCTGGCGAAATCCGAAAAAGGCATCGGCAAGGCCGAGACAGGCGGCCACGAGAATGGGCCAGCCGAGGACGAGCGTCATGGCATAGACCATGCTCAGCACGATCGTGCGGCTGCCGAGGCCGATGGTGAGCGCATGCAAGGTCGCGAAACCGGTGAGGGCATAGGCCATCAGCAGCGTCGCCGAGACGATCTGCGCGAACATGCCGACGATGCCGCCGAGGAAGGTCAGCGCAATCGCGACGCACAGCGCCACCATGGTCATCGGCGGCAGCGCAAGCGTGCGCAGATCCGGCCATGGCCGCTTGAGCCGGCCGGAGGTCGATGTGATGCGGCCGGCGAGCCAGAGATTTAGCGTCAGCGTGATAATGGCAACCACCGATGCGGCTGACGGCGCGATCATCGCGACGGTGTTGGCGATGGTCTCGCTATCACCTTCCGTCCGGCCGGTAATGATGCGGGCGAAGGATCGCTTGAGCGTGCCGAGGATCGTCTCGCTGTCGGTGCCGAGCGTGAGCAGCGCCGCCATCGTGGTGATCGAGGCGAACACGGCAATCCACAGCAGGATACGGCCGATCGGATACCACTCTGCCTTTGGCTTGGCAGGGCCGGTCACCGATGCCGGCGCTTCCACGGTACGGCCGAGCAGCGCGAGATGGCCAAGCCACCAGGCGGGCAGTGCGATGGTGATGGCGAAGATGGCGAGATAACCCATGCCGAACATCAGGCCGAGCGAGGTCGCAGCTGCAATGCCGCCGATCGTGGCCGTCATCGGACCCCAGCCGAGGCACGCGACCATCAGCGGGAGCGGGGCGAGATAGAACAGGAAAATGGAGACCAGCGCGCCCGAAACGATCGAGGCGAACATCACTGCAGAAGCAGCGCCAGCGGCAAGCGCGATGAGGAGACTGGAGATCATCAGCTGTCCCGCCCCCTTTGAGCGGTTAGGAGCGTTTCGCCCCAACCATCGGCAACCGGACGACCCGGAAGCCTTATGAGAAACAAAAGAAAGAACGACCGGCGGCACGAGCCGCCGGTCGGAAACGTCTTAGCGGATCACGTAGGGCAGCAGGCCCAGGAAGCGCGCGCGCTTGATGGCGCGGGCCAGCTCGCGCTGCTTCTTGGCGGACACGGCCGTGATGCGGCTCGGCACAATCTTGCCGCGCTCGGACACGTAACGCATCAGCAGCTTGCTATCCTTGTAATCGATCTTCGGCGCATTGGCTCCCGTGAACGGGCAGGTCTTGCGGCGACGGAAGAACGGGCGACGTGCACCAGCTTCAGCCATGTTTCTTACTCCTCAACCGATGCTTCGTTGTCGTCACGCGGGCGGCGCGGGCCGCGGTCCGGACGATCGCCACGGAAACCGCCTTCGCGGTCACCACGGAAACCACCACCCGGACGATCGTCGCGTTCACGATCGCGATCGGCCTTGCGCATCATCGCCGACGGACCTTCCTCGTGCTCTTCGACACGGGTGGTCAGGTAACGGATGATGTCTTCGTTGATGCGCTCCTGGCGCTCGATCTCGACGATCGCGGCCGACGGGGCATCGATGTTCAGCAGAACGAAGTGAGCCTTGCGGTTCTTGTTCATGCGGTAGGTGAGGGAGCGCACGCCCCAGTTCTCGGTCTTGGTGATCTTGCCACCAGCGCCTTCGACGATGGTGTTGATCTGCGCGGTGAAGTCTTCCACCTGCTGCGCACTCGCGTCCTGACGCGCGAGGAAAACATGCTCGTAAAGAGCCATGGGAGTCCTTTCCAGTGTTAGCGCATCACCCGGCGGCAAGCCCTTCGAACCCTTCGGAAAGGACTCGACTGCTCAGAAGGCGGAAGCACGGGACGACGGACCGACTGGCCCTATCGCAACATAATCTGTGAATGGATTGTGCTGTGACCGTCCGTTCAGCTCCCGGCCGGGATCTGCGGATCGGCGCCTTATACGGATTTTTGCCGCGATGGCAAGGGAAACAGCCATGGAACCGCACGCCAGGCGGGTGTCACGGGAGCTGGTCCCGGGAACCCGGTTTTGGCGCTGCAACTTGACATCGTCGGTCATGCCAGTGTCTTACGGCGCACGTTTTCAAGCAGTTTAACCGAAAAAGCGAGACCGGGGCGAGCCGATGACCGCAGCATTTACATTTCCCGGACAGGGTTCCCAGGCTGTCGGCATGGGCAAGGCCCTCGCAGACGCGTTTCCTGTCGCCAGGGCTGTGTTCGACGAGGTCGATTCGGCGCTCGGCGAGAAGCTGACCGCGGTCATCTGGGACGGTCCCGCCGAAACCCTGCAGCTGACCCAAAACGCTCAGCCCGCGCTGATGGCTGTCTCGCTCGCGACCATGCGTGTGCTTGAGGCCGAGGCCGGCATTTCGCTGGCCAAGGACGCCGCTTTCGTAGCCGGTCATTCGCTGGGCGAATATTCGGCGCTGGCGGCGGCCGGTAGCCTCTCCATCAGCGATGCCGCCCGCCTGCTGCGGACCCGCGGCCAGGCCATGCAGAAGGCCGTGCCGGTCGGTGTCGGCGCCATGGCTGCGCTTCTGGGCATGGAATATGACGCGGCCGTTGCCGTCGCTGCAGAAGCAGCGCAGGGCCAGGTCTGCCAGGCCGCCAATGACAATGGCGGTGGACAGGTCGTGGTGTCCGGCGACAAGGCCGCGGTCGACCGCGCCGTCGAGATCGCCAAGGCGAAGGGTGCCAAGCGCGCCATGCTGCTGCCGGTGTCGGCGCCGTTTCATTGCAGCCTGATGCAGCCGGCCGCCGATGTGATGGCCGAGGCGCTGGCCAAGGTGACCATCAACAGGCCGGCCGCGCCGCTCGTCTCCAATGTGCTGGCTTCGGCCATCACCGATCCCGACGAGATCCGCCGTCGCCTGATCGAGCAGGTCACCGGCACCGTGCGCTGGCGCGAGTCCATCGCCTACATGGCCGGGCAGGGTGTCACGCATTTCCTCGAGATCGGCGCCGGCAAGGTGCTGAGCGGTCTCGTGAAGCGTATCGCAGATGGTGCGGTCGGCGTTGCCGTCGGTGGCCCCAATGATATTGCCGCAGCCAAGGACGCGCTGACCGCGGCGCAGTCGGCCTGAGGCCAAAGGAGAGAATGATGTTCGATTTGACAGGCAAGACCGCGCTGGTCACCGGCGCCACCGGTGGCATCGGTGGCGCAATCGCCACTGCGCTGCATGCGCAGGGCGCGACCGTGGCGCTGTCCGGCACCCGCCGCGAAGTGCTGGAGGCGCTCGCCGCCAAGCTCGGTGATCGCACCCATGTGCTGCCCTGCAATCTCTCGGACGCAGCCGAAGTCGAGGAGCTGGTGCCGTCGGCCGAGAAGGCCATGGGGCAGCTCGACATCCTGGTCGCGAATGCCGGCATCACCCGTGACAACCTGTTCGTCCAGCTCCGTGACGAGGACTGGGACAATGTGATCAATGTCAATCTGACGTCGACCTTCCGTCTCGCCCGCGCCGCCACCAAGCTGATGATGCGCAAGCGCTTCGGTCGCATCATCGCCATCACGTCGGTGGTCGGCGTCACCGGAAATCCCGGCCAGGGGAATTACACGGCTGCCAAGGCCGGCCTGATTGGCATGATGAAGACGCTGGGCGCCGAATACGCCAAGCGCGGCGTGACCGCCAACTGCATTGCACCAGGCTTCATCGCCACGCCGATGACCGATGTGCTGAACGACAAGCAGCGCGAAACGATTCTCACCAAGGTGCCGGCAGGCCGTCTCGGTTCGCCCGAGGACATCGCTTCCGCGGCGGTTTATCTCGCCTCCAACGAGGCTGCCTATGTGACCGGACAGACCATTCACGTGAATGGCGGGATGGCCATGATCTAAGCGTGCGGGTTCCCGCAAGGCTGTGATTCAATTGAGCTTTGGACGGTCGTCGCAGCGTGTGGCAATGCCATATGATGTGTGCTAATCGAGCGTCCAACGGTGGGGCAAAGAAGGCCATTGCAGGAAGTAGAAACCCTGTATATTGGCGGGGCCGAGCCTACCGTTTTTCGAGGCTCCGACGGGGACGGCGGGGTCATTCCACAAAGCGCGCGAGCGCTAGGGTTTAACGAGTTTAACGCTCCAGGATGGCTCGTATCGTCTACGGACGAGCCTATGTAACAAGCACGAGGTTGATATGAGCGAGATTGGCGAGCGAGTGAAGAAGATCGTGGTCGAACACCTTGGTGTCGAACCCGAGAAGGTGATCGATTCCGCGAGCTTCATCGATGATCTCGGCGCTGACAGCCTCGACACCGTCGAGCTCGTGATGGCGTTCGAAGAAGAGTTCGGCTGCGAGATTCCGGACGATGCCGCCGAGACGATTCTGACCGTCGGCGACGCGACCAAGTTTCTCGAGAAGAATGCCAAGAGCTAACTTCTTCGCGTGACACGTCTGGAGCCGGGCGGATCGCGTCACCGCGATCCACCGGCTTCTTGCTGTGAAGCGCAGGAAGCATGATCCCGAAAAGTGGATGCCGGTTTTCGGATCAGGTCATGCTCAGGAGTGAGCTGTTGAAGGAAGTTGTGGAGATGCAGATGAGGCGGGTAGTCGTCACGGGCCTGGGCATGGTGTCGCCATTAGCCTGCGGTGTCGAGCCGACCTGGAAGCGGATCCTCAACGGGGAAAGCGGCGCCAAGCGCATCGACACGTTCGAGGTGTCTGACATCCCCGCACAGATCGCCTGCATGATTCCGCGCGGCGATGGCACCAACGGCACCTTCAATCCCGACCAGTGGATGGAGCCGAAGGATCAGCGCAAGGTCGACGATTTCATCATCTTCGCCATGTGCGCTGCCAAGCAGGCGCTCGACGATGCCAACTGGCATCCGACCGAACACGAAGATCAGTGCAATACCGGCGTCCTGATCGGCTCCGGCATCGGCGGCCTGACGGGCATCGCTGAAACCGCGATCGTCCTGAAGGAGCGCGGGCCGCGCAAGGTCTCGCCATTCTTCATTCCCGGCCGCCTGATCAATCTGGCGTCGGGCTACGTATCCATCGAACACGGCCTCAAGGGCCCCAATCATTCCGTCGTTACGGCATGCTCCACCGGCGCTCACGCCATCGGCGACGCAGCACGCCTGATCGCGCTTGGCGATGCCGAAGTGATGGTCGCCGGCGGCACGGAATCGCCGGTCAGCCGCATCGCCATGGCCGGCTTCGCCGCCGCACGCGCGCTGTCCACCGGCTTCAACGACACGCCCGAAAAGGCGTCGCGTCCGTATGACAAGGATCGCGATGGCTTCGTGATGGGTGAGGGCGCGGGCGTCGTCATCCTCGAAGAATACGAGCACGCCAAGGCACGCGGCGCGAAGATCTACGCCGAGGTGGTCGGTTACGGCCTGTCGGGCGATGCCTATCACATCACCTCGCCGTCGCCCGATGGTGACGGTGGCTTCCGCAGCATGAGCGCCGCCCTGAAGCGCGCCGGCATGGTCGCCTCGGATCTCGACTACATCAACGCCCACGGCACCTCGACGCCGCTCGGCGACGAGATCGAACTCGGCGCCGTGCAGCGCCTGCTGGGCAATGCCGCCTCGAAGATCGCGATGTCGTCGACAAAATCGTCCACCGGGCATCTGCTCGGCGCGGCTGGCGCCATCGAGGCGATCTTCAGCATCCTCGCGATCCGCGACAATGTTGCACCGCCGACCATCAATCTCGACAACCCATCGGTGGAAACCGCGATCGACCTCGTGCCGCACAAGTCGCGCGCGAAGGAGATCAATGTCGCCCTGTCGAACTCTTTCGGTTTTGGCGGGACTAATGCATCGGTGATCTTCAAGCGGGTGTGATCGTTTCCGGGGCGTGATCTGATCCGAAGACCGTTATTCAGGTTTGGGGATCACGCTTTAGAGGCTCTCCACCGTTTTGCCGCAATCCGCATCGATTGCTGCCGCGGGCGTATGTTATTGATGGGTCTAGGATTCGTTATTGGATCGTGCCCGTCAGGATTGGACTCTAGGTACATCGATGAGTGAGCGGTCGCCCATTTCGCCCCGAAGCCCGCGTGCCGCGCTGGAGCCTGAGCAGGTTCCGCCGCCGCCGAAGCGCTCGGATGTGGCGCGCAGCCCGCTCGTCGTCTTCGGCAATGCCGTCATCACTTTCGTCATTCTGGTCATGCTCGCCACCGGCGGCGTCTATGTCTATGGCAAGCAGGCGCTGGAATCCCCGGGCCCGTTGCAGGACGACAAGGTCGTCAACATCCCCACCCGCGCCGGCAAGGGCGACATCGCCGAGGTGCTGCAGCGGGAAGGCGTGATCGATGCCAATCGCTGGGTCTTCCTTGGCGCCGTGTTCGCGCTGAAGGCGGCACAGGATCTGAAGCCGGGCGAATACCTGTTCCAGAAGAACGCCAATCTGCGTGACGTTATCGGCACCATCGTCGATGGCAAGGTGGTGCAGCATTCGGTGACGATCCCGGAAGGCCTGACCTCCGAGCAGATCGTGGCACGCCTGTCCGAGAACGACATCTTCACCGGCTCGATCCGTGAAATGCCGCGCGAGGGCACGCTGCTGCCGGAGACCTATAAATTCCCGCGCGGCACGCCGCGCGATCAGGTGATCCAGCGCATGCAGCGCGAGCAGAAGCGCGTGCTCGCCGATATCTGGGAACGCCGCAGTGGCGATGTGCCCGTCAAGACGCCGGAGCAGCTGGTGACGCTGGCCTCCATCGTCGAGAAGGAAACCGGTCGCGCCGATGAGCGCAGCCGTGTCGCCGCCGTGTTCACCAACCGCCTGCAGAAGAAGATGAAGCTGCAGAGCGATCCAACCATCATCTACGGCCTGGTCGGCGGCAAGGGCACGCTCGGTCGCCCGATCCGGCGCAGCGAGATCCAGCAGCCGTCGCCTTACAACACCTATGTGGTGGATGGCCTGCCGCCGGGCCCGATCGCCAATCCCGGCCGCGCCTCGCTCGAAGCGACCGCCAATCCGGCGCGCACGCGAGACCTGTTCTTCGTTGCCGACGGCACCGGCGCTCACGCCTTCACCGAGACCTATGACGCGCATCAGAAGAATGTCGCAAAACTGCGCGCGATCGAGAAGGCGGCTCAGAACGACACCGTGGAGCCCGCTGAGGAGCCCGCGCCGGCCGCAGCAGCACCGGCTGATGGCAACTCCACCGGTGCCACCGCGCCGCGTCAGGTGCCCGCCAAGCAGCAGCGTCCCCGCACGGCGCCGGCCCGTCAGGGCGCCGCGCAGCCGAACGGCGCCCCCGTCGCGCAATAACAAGACGCGTCAACCGCGCTGATTTTCCGTCCGGCCCGAATGGGCTTATCCTTGTTCCGGTTCGCGGTGGCGCGAATCTCACGTCGATCTTTTGGAGCGTTTCGCGATGGTGTTGTCGAGCATGACCGGCTTTGCACGGAGCCACGGCACCAGCGGCCCCTATACGTTCGAGTGGGAATTGAAGTCGGTCAACGCCAAGGGCTTTGACCTGCGCCTGCGGATGCCTTCGGGGTTTGACGAAGTCGAAGCGACGGCCCGCAAGCGCGCCGCCGAAGTGCTCTCGCGCGGCACCGTCTATGCCAATCTCACCGTGAAGCGCGCCAACGCCGAAGCGGCCGTGCGCATCAATGAGGACGTGCTGAACGCCGTTCTGAAGATCGCCGCCGAGATGTCGAGCAAGATCGACGCGGTGGCGCCGAGCATCGACGGCCTGATGAACATCAAGGGCGTGATCGAGATGGTCGAGCCCGAGGCCGACGAGGCCGAGGAGGCTGCCGCGAAGATTGCGGTGGCTGCAGCGTTCGATGAGGCGCTGACGGCCCTGGTCGACATGCGCAAGCGCGAGGGCAAGACCCTCGGCGATATCCTCGTCCAGCGCCTCGACGAGATCGAGCAGCTGTCCGCCAGGGCCGAAGCTGCGCCCGGTCGCAAGCCCGAAGCCATCCGCGCCCGCATTGCCGAGCAGATCGCCACGCTGCTGGATGCCTCCGATCGTTTCGATCAGGATCGCCTGTCGCAGGAAGCGCTGATGATCGCCACCAAGGCCGACATCCGCGAAGAGCTCGACCGCATCGCCTCGCACATTTCGCAGGCGCGCGAGATGATCAGGAAGGGCGGTCCGGTCGGCCGCCGCCTCGACTTCCTGTCGCAGGAATTTAACCGCGAGGTGAACACCTGCTGCTCCAAGTCCGGCGATCTCGAATTGACCAGCACCGGCCTTGAAATGAAAAACGTCGTGGAGCAGTTCCGCGAACAGGTTCAGAATCTGGAGTGATCATGTCGAGCTTCGAGGGAGTCGAACGGCGTGGTCTGATGTTCGTGCTGTCGTCGCCGTCGGGCGCCGGCAAGACCACGCTGACGCGCATGCTGATCGAGGAGATTGCCGATCTCCGGATGTCGGTGTCGGTGACGACGCGCTCGCCGCGTCCGGGCGAGGTGGACGGCAAGGATTATTACTTCGTCGACCAGGCCAAGTTCGACCAGATGGTTGCGAATGACGAATTGCTCGAATGGGCAAAGGTCTTCGACAACTGCTACGGCACGCCGAAAGCGCCCGTCGAGCATGCGCTCGCCAGCGGCCACAATGTGCTGTTCGACATCGACTGGCAGGGCGCGCAGCAATTGAATTCGCGGGCGCCGAGCGATGTGGTGTCGGTCTTTATCCTGCCGCCTTCGGTGCAGGCGCTGGAGCAGCGACTGCATACGCGTGCGCAGGATTCCGAAGAGGTCATCCGTGGTCGCATGAAGAAGGCCGGCGACGAGATGAGCCATTTCGATGCGTACGACTATGTCGTCGTTGCGTTCGAAGCCGTGAAGTCGATCCTGCGCGCTGAATTGCTCAAGCTGAAGCGGCAGGTCGGTATGGTCGCTTTCGTGCAGAAGTTGCGCCAGCAGCTCTGATCACTGCTTGCTCGCCGTCCAGCGGCCACTGCAGCCATTCGACATATGCATCATGCCGCCGCCATCGCGGCCGGACAGGCGGCCCGTCATGGCGGCGCTGACGCTGCCGCTGCTGCCGACGCCCTGAAGCGCGCCGTTCGGACTAATGCTGCCCCCGTCGCTAGTGCGACCGCCCGCGATCGTCAACGTGCTGCTCGCGCTCTTGCCGGCACACACCGCCGTTTGACCGGTGAAGGTGATCCGCCAGCTGCCATCGAATCTTGCTGCACCGCCGCTATCGCCGGAGCCGCGGCGCGCTGGCGCCGCGCGTGGCTCGGTTCGCGGCGGGCGCGCGGGTTTGGCGGCGCTGGGCTCGGAGAACGAACCGGACAACGACTTGTTGTCATTGCCGAGACTGCCGCCGGTGGCGCCCTGGCTCCATGCGTCGCTGCCGCCACAAGCGATGACGAGCAGGCAAGGGAGAATGACGGATTTCATCATGAGGCGTGTTGACGTCATGGGCGTCACTGCTTGGTCGCGACCCAGCGGCCCGTGCATCCATCGGAGCGCTGGAAGGTGCCTGAACCTGACCGACCGGAGAGGCGGCCCTGGCTCGTGACGCGGATGCCGCTGTAATTGCCGCTGCCACGGATGGACCCATTGGCGCCCATCGCGGCGCTGCCTTGGCTGCCGATCATTCGTCCATTCGCGACCACGAACTGTTCCGTGAATGTATCGGAACAGCCGGAGGTGCCCACGCTCGATATCGACCAGGCGCCGTCGAGATTTCCGCCGCCACTGCCTTCGCTGCGGCTGCGCGGCGCCCGGCGCTCGGAGCGTTCGCGTTGGGCAGGCGTGGTGGCGCGTGGCTCGGAGGACGAGCCTGACAGCGTCTTGTTGTCATTGCCGAGGCTGCCGCCCGTCGCGCCCTGTGCAAAGGCCGCGCCTCCCGACAGAAGCACAGTGGCTGCGCAAATCATCAATCCGGACCGAACAGACATTCCAAACGACTTTCCAAAATGGCTTGCTTACAATTTTGCATCGGGACCTTTGACCGAGTTGGCGCAGATGGCGCCGACGACGGGACATGATTTTCCGCTCTTGCTGCACTGATCGATGGCCGCGTCGCGCGCTTGCGCCAGCGTGCTGCGCGCCACCAGCGACCAGTTGCCGCCAAGGGCTGCAAAGGCCCCGCAATTCGATCCGTAGAATGATAGTTCAAGCGGGCAGGAGGCCGTGCCGCATTGCGCCCGCGCCTTGCCGACCGCTGATTTGCGCGATGGTTGGTCCCACGACATGCCCCATTTCTTGTCCCTGGCATCGTAGACGATGGTGCCCCACGGCTTGATGTCCTGCACGCTGCGCAAGCGCTGCAGCAGGCCTTCCGTGGCTTCGCCGGTGGGCGGCAGGCCGCCCTTGAGCTGGAAGTCGCGGATCGCCACTGCGATGCCGTTCTTGCTGTTGAGCGGCTCGGGGTCGAAATTCAGCTCATAGAGGCGATCGCTGATTTCGGAGAGCTTGACGGGATCCGTGATCGCCAGTTTGTCGAAATCGATGCGTGGCGCATCCGGCAGCCGTGCCTCCTGCACCGGCTTCGTCGGCACGACCAGCGGGACAGCAGGAACGGGCGCCACGAAATAGAAGCTGCCATCGATAGGCGATGACGACACCCAGGGCTGTTGAGCGCCGCCCGTGGAGCGTTTCACCGCAAGGCCGACCTGGTTGAAGGTCTGGAAGATATCAAGGCCGGCCTGGCGCACCGTGCTGGCCAGCGCCTTCGTATATGGGCTGTTGCCGTCGACGCCGTCCTGCGCGACCGAGCCGGGCTGCGTGGCATAAGAGATCAGCGTGCCTTCCGGCGCGCGCATCTGGGCGAGGCCGCCTTCCGAGGCGCGCAGGCCGCGGGCGCCAAACGGATTGTTCCGGCAGGCGTCGAGGATGACCATATTGAGCCGCGTGCCGGCGCCCTGCATTTGCCGTAGCACGAGGTTGACGTCGACCATCTGGAAATCGACATCCGCCTCGCGGGTCGGATTGGCACTGATCGGCACGAGGTAATTTGCGCCGGACACCTGCACGCCGTGGCCTGCATAATAGAACAGCGCGACATCGGCGCCTTGCACCTGACGGCCGAAATTCTGCACGGCGATGTCGAGCGATGCCTTGTCGAGATCGAGCTGCGCGTCTCCGCCGACCAGCGTGAAGCCGAGTGCCGACAGCGTCTGCGCCATCAGCCTGGCGTCGTTCTTCGGATTATCGAGGCGGGTGATGCTTTGATAGTTCGAATTGCCGATGATCAACGCAATGCGTTTCTCGGCATGAGCCATGCCGATCATCGTCAACGATGCGAGACATATCAGCGCGAGAAATCGCACGTAACGGACGAAATGGTCCATGATCCCACCCAGCAATGGGGATCATGGTAACCGCGACGGCGTGAATCGCAATTGGCTGGATGCGCAGTCCATAAATCGGTGCCTCATGGTGAGGAGCCCACATTTGCGCGCGTCTCGAACCATGAGCTGGCTGGGCTCGATACTCGCGGCCATCCTTCGAGACGCCGCGCAAGGGCGCGGCTCCTCAGGATGAGGGTGGAGTGAGGTGATTGGGTCTCAGTTCGCCAGCATGATCCGGCCGACCACCTTGCCGGCGCGGAGCTGGTCGATCCATTTCTGGGCGTCGGCCATCGGTTCTTCCTTCATGGGCGTCGGCTTGACCTTGCCGGCACGGGCGAGCGCCATCAGCTCCTTGGCCTCTTCCAGCGTGCCGACCATGAACCCTTCAACGGTCATGCGCTTGTAGATCCACTGCACCATGGGCAGGCTGAAATTACCGCCCATCAGGCCGGACACCACGACCTTGCCGCCGCGAGCGACGGTGGCCACCGCGAAGTTCATGGACTTGTCGTTGCCGGCAAAGTCGATGACCCCGTCGAACCCGCCGTCGTTCTCCTTGACCATGCGCTTGGCCACATCGGGCTCGGACGGGTCATAGGCGAAGGCGGCGCCGTTCTTCAGCGCTGCCTCGCGCGCTGCGGGATTGAGGTCGGCCACCGAGATCGGCTGCTTGAACATCGCCTGTGCCAGCGACAGGCCCGCCATGCCGACGCCACCGAGACCGACCAGCAAGAGATTGCGCTGGCGCGGACGATCGACCAGGCGCTTCAGCGCGCCATAGGCGGTGATGCCCGAGCACATCAGGGTCGCTGCGACATTGGTCGGCAGCGGATCGTAATCGAGCAGGTATTTCTCGTCCGGCACCAGCACATGGGTGGCGAAACCGCCATCGAGGGAGACGCCGAGAAAGCGGTTGCGGGCGCAGAGATTTTCGTCGCCGGCGAGGCAGTCGCGGCACTTGCCGCAACCGATCCACGGGAAGACCGCCTTCTTCTTGCCGACAAGCGACTGGTCGCCGTCCGGGCCCACTTCATCGACGATCCCCGCGATCTCGTGGCCGAGGGTGAAGGGCAGGGTCATGCCGCGGGTGGTGTCGAGTTTCTGGCCATTGCCGAGGTCAGCCCAGCCGTCCTGGATATGCAGGTCCGAATGGCACAGGCCGCAGCGCTCGATGCGCACCAGCACTTCACGTCCCTGCGGCTTCGGCGTGTCGATGATGGTTTCGCAGAGCGGCGCGTCGAACTTGACCAGCGACTGGCGGATCATTTTTGTCATTTTGTTTCTTCCCTGGACTTTGTTGCCGTCTAGCAAACACAGGATTGCAGGGAGGGCAAGTGGCGGTGCCGGGTCGCAGGATCGGTATCGCTGCGCTCAACCTACCCCGCGCATTCTTCATTTCCAGGCCGGTCGCGAATGCGCCAGCGCTGCGCGGCGGACCATCAGGCGGCGCAGGCGCGACTGGCGGGTCTCGCTGCTGGCGGGCATCGGCTCGACCACGACATGCAACAGGCGCGCATAGTCGAGCACGAGCCCCGGCGTCCATGCCATCGCTTCCGCGCGTCGTCGCAGCACGCCGGCGATCCACAATTCGGGCGTCGTGATCGCGCGGAAGAAAGAGCGCCATGGTCGCTCGGTGCGGCCGAGCGCGCCCTCCAGCGCAGCATCGAGCGCGTTGGCCACCGCGCTCGAACAGTTGCGGCTGGTGAGATTGTACGCGGTGTCGCTGCGATAGGCGCGCCAGAAGTGGCGCACGCGCACGCGATCGATGTGCGTGAAGCGGACATGCTCGGTGGCCTCGCACCAGTCGGCGGCTTCCTCGGCATAGCTCGGCAGGAAGCGGCCGGGAATGTCATTATCGACGCTGCCGCGCAGCAACCGGCGGAATTCCTCCGGCGTGCGATCGATCTCAATGGCCGGGTAGTGGCTGATATAGACATTCGGCGCCAGTTCAAGCGCAGCGTGGCCGGTGGAGATCCGGCCGCGATGATCGACAGCGGCAATGTAGCGATCGATGAGCGGACGACGGCGCGCATTGCGGCCCGGCCCTGTGGGTGTCCAGACATGGACGATGAGATCGTCATGGCCGGCATCGTCCGGCTTGGCCGGTACCCATAATGCCGTCGGAAATGCACCGCCGAGCAGCATGGAGATCGGTGCATCCGGCGGCAGCTTTCGCAACCGGTTGGCAAGCATGATGGTGCCCCAGCCGGAGATGATCAGCAGCGCGCCGACATTGAATCCGATCGTGCCTTCATACCAGGTCGGCCACGGCTCCAGCGTGATGACGGCGAGGATGATTTCGACCACGCCAGCGATCAGCGCCATGCGCCAGTTGTCGAAGCGCACCACCCATGCACTGGCGATGCGCAAGGTGCCGTCGCACAGCATCACGCCGCCGAGCAGCATGGCGATCAGCATGTTGGAATGGCGTGGCTGCGCGATGATGATCACCGCCGGCAGCAGCAGGATGACGGCCTTGGCGAGCTGATGCACACGCCGCTGCGTCGCGAGCACGCCGGCCAGCAAGGTGACGGTGCCTTCCAGCAGCAGCAGATAACCGAAATAATGCGGCCTGATGACAGTTGCACCATCGAAGGCATCGAAGACGATGGCGACGCCAAAGGCGGCCCAGATCGCACCGATGGCGAGCAGGACGCGCCAGCGCCGCTGCACCACCTCGGCGCCGAGCAAGAGAAGCAAAAGGCGGATCATGAACAGTCTCGGGCTGCGCGCATAAGTTCGACCTTGCCCTCAGATGTTTAACTTTTCCATGCAAGGGATACCGCGATTTTGCAGAGCGGGCAGGCGGGTAATGGTGTCCACAGGTTCCAGTCTATGGTCACGCGCGGCGGTGATCGCTGCGGCCATGATCTTCGGCCTGACCTACAGCCTGAGCGCGGGGTTGCTGGCGCTGGATCTCTCCGAGCGTGGCCATTCCGACAGCTTCATCGGCGCCAATGCAGCCATGCATGCGGTCGGCGTGCTGGCGATGGCGTTTGCGCTGCCACGCATGGTGGGCGGCATCGGCGCGCGGCGGTTGGTGCTGGCTGCCCTGGTGATCGCGGCCGTGGTCCTGGTGCTGTTTCCGGCCATGCCTTCGATCTGGCTCTGGTTTCCGCTGCGCATCGTCCTCGGTGCCGCATCCGAGACACTGTTCGTGATGTCCGAGACCTGGCTCAACAGCCTCAGCACCGACCAGACGCGCGCGCGGGCGATGGCGGCCTACACGGCGGCGCTCTCGCTCGGCTTTGCGCTGGGGCCTTTTCTGCTGTCGCTCATCGGCACGGATGGCGGGACGGCCTACTGGGTCGGTGCGATGTTCGCACTCGCCGCCGCTGCCTGCCTTGCGATGCCGGGGATCAGCGAGCCCACATTCGACAAAGGCGGCCACGGCAGTCCGCTGGGCTTCATCGCCCTGGCGCCGATCGCCATGGCGGCGACGGTGTTGCATGCGGCCGTGGAAAGCAGCGGGCTATCCTTTCTTGCGCTTTATGCGCAGTCGCTCGGCTGGAAAGAAGGCGATGCAACACAGCTGATGTCCTGCATGATGATCGGTGCGATCGTCCTGCAATTGCCGATCGGCTGGCTCGGCGACAAGTTCGATCGTCGCAAGCTGATCATCGCGCTCGCTGCACTGGCGGTGATCGGCGCGCTCATCTGGCCGCTGGCGCTGCGCTCGCCATGGACGACCTATCCGCTGCTGTTCGTATGGGGCGGCGTGTTCGTCGGCATCTACACGATCATGCTGACCATCGTCGGCAGTCGCTTCGTGGGGAGCCGGCTGGTCGGCATCTATGCGGCGATGGGGCTGATGTGGGGTGTCGGTGCGCTGATCGGGCCGCTGGGGGCAGGAACGGCAATGCAGTGGATCAGCCACGGCCTGCCACTCTTCGTCGCCTTCGCGTGTGGTTGTTTCCTCGTCGCTGCGCTGTGGCAGACACTGCGCGGAAGTGAAGCGACGTAGCGTAGGGCGGATGAGCCGAAGGCGTAATCCGCCGCCCGAGCGCGTGTGGCGAAGAGCGGCGGATGACGCTGCGCTAGTCCGCCTTACGGCTTTTCCGCAGCTCAGCGAGTTCGTTGGCCATGGCGACGAAACCCGAGACGGGCACGGTCTCGGCACGCCGCGTAGCTTCGATCCCTGCGGCGGCGGCAAGTTTCTCTGGATCGACGCCGAGCGGCTTCAGGCTTTGCCGCAACATCTTGCGGCGCTGGTTGAAGGCGGCTGCGGCGACCTGTTCGAGCAGGCGACGTTCGCACTGTTCGGGATTGGCGCGCGGCTTGAGGCGGACGACCGATGACGTCACCTTTGGTGGCGGCGTGAAAGCGGCGGGCGAAATGTCGAACAGGATCTTCGTTTCCGCGCGCCAGTTGGCAAGCACGCCGAGCCGGCCATAGGCTTCCTCGTCGCCGACAGCAACAATGCGCTCCGCCACCTCGCGCTGGAACATCAGCACCATCATGTCGTACCAGGGCGGCCATGGTTCGGTGCAGAGCCAGTCGATGAGGAGTTGCGTGCCGATGTTGTAGGGCAGGTTGGCGACGATGCGCGCCGGCGCACCATTCAGCATGGGACGTGGATCAAAGGTCTGCGCGTCACCGAGCACGATCTCGAGCCGGCCTGGATAATGGGCCGCGATCTCCTGCAGCGGGCCGAGGGCGCGTTCGTCGCGCTCGACCGCGATGACGCGTGAGGCGCCGGTCGCGAGCAAGGCGCGGGTGAGCCCACCGGGACCAGGACCGATCTCGACCACGGTGACGCCTTCAAGCGGCCCTGCCGCCCGCGCAATGCGTGCGGTCAGATTGAGGTCGAGCAGAAAGTTCTGGCCGAGCGATTTGCGCGCCTGCAGGTCGTGGCGCTTGATGACCTCGCGCAGCGGCGGAAGATCGTCGATGGTGCTCATGAAGCCTGCGACGCGGCCATCCGCGCCGCAAGCTTGATCGCAGCGATCAGGCTGGACGGATTGGCCTTGCCGGTGCCCGCGATGTCGAAGGCCGTGCCATGATCCGGCGAGGTGCGGATGAAAGGCAGGCCGAGCGTGACATTGACGCCGTCGTCGAAGGCGATCGTCTTGATCGGGATCAGCGCCTGATCGTGATACATGCAGATCGCACAGTCATAGGTCGCGCGTGCGGCCGGATGAAACATCGTATCGGCGGGAAGAGGTCCGCGGGCATCGATGCCTTCGTTCTGCAGCACGGTGACGGCATGCTGGATAAAGGCCAGTTCCTCGTCGCCCATGCTGCCGTCCTCGCCGGCATGCGGATTGAGCCCGGCGATGGCAAGGCGCGGGCGCTGGATGCCGAACCGCGCTTTCATGTCGTTGACGACGATGCGTGCGGTCGCCGTGATCAAAGGGCCGTTGAGCTGGTCGATGGCATCCCGCAGCGAAACATGGATCGTCACCGGCACCACGGCCAGTTCGGGCGACCACAGCATCATCACCGGCAGCGGTGCATTGCCGTCCTTTGCTGCGAGTTCGGCCAGAAACTCCGTGTGTCCGGGATGTTCGAAGCCGGCGCGATACAGCACGCTCTTGGCGATCGGATTAGTAACAACCGCGCCGGCGTGGCCGGCCTCGACATTGGCCACGGCCTGGCGGATCGAGGCGATCGCTGCGGGGGCGCTGGAGCCATCGGGACGACGTGCCTGCGCCGTCACGGGATGGCCCGTGGAGACGACTGGAAGGGCATCGGCGAAGATGCCCGCAGCCGTGGCGGGTGTCGCATCGGCAAGCGCGATGTCATGGCCGAGCGCCTGCGCACGCGTTGCGATGAAGGCGCGGTCACCAAGCAGATAAAAGGGCGGCAGATCGAGCGCGCGACGGTTCAGCCATGCGGCGATGGTCACGTCCGGACCGATGCCGGCCGGTTCGCCGAGGGTGAGTGCAAGAGGTTTGGCCATGCTGCCGCCTTCAGTCGCGGCCGCAGCCGGATCCGGGATTACCGATACTCGATCATCGCCGCCTTGCGGACGTCTGCGAGATAGGACTTCGACTTGGCATCGAATCTCTCGGCGAACATCTTTTCGCGGACTTCGCGCTTCTTCGGGGTATCGACCTTGGTCGGCTTGCGCGCGCACAGCGCCACCATCTCGATGCCCTGCGCGGTGACTTCCGGCGGGGTGAGGTGGCCGATCGGCGTCTTGTCGAGCAGTTCGCGCAGGTTGGGGGGCAGGTCGGCGGAGTTCTTCACCACGATACCCTTGACCGTCGCGTTCTGCGTTCCCTTGAAGGTGCGGATCGCGTCCTCGCAGCTCTGGATCCGCTCACGCAGCGCCGTCGCTTCCTTGTGACGCGCTTCCGCGAGACCACCGCCCGCGCCGCGCGGGACGATCAGCACCAGCGGGCGCATCTGATATTCAAAAGCCTCGGCCATCGCATCGCCGCCCTGAGACTGCACCGCGGCCTCGACTTCCTTTTCACCCACCTGCAGGCTCTGCTTGAAGCGGCCGCGAACGATGGCGTTCCAGACCATATCGGCCTTGAGGCGGCTCTTCAGCGTGTTGGGACGAATGCCCTTGGAGGCGAGCTGTTGCGTTAGCTGATCCGGGGTCAGGCGCATGCGCGACGCCATGGTGGCATATGAGCCGTCGACCTCGCCCGTGCCGGGATCGACGCTGAACTTCTTGCCTTCCTTGATCTTGACCTTCTCATTGATCAGATCCTCGATCACGCTTTGACGACTGTTGTCCTTGGCGCCGGACAGTGCGTTCAGCTTCATGCGCTGATCAATGTCCATCTGGGTGATCGGCTCGCCATTGACCATGACGGCAACGGTCTGAGCATGGGCTGGCGATGCCGCCGAGACCAGAACCATCGCAGCAGCTGCCAGTGCAACATGCACAAGGTGACGGGCGTTCATCGCGTTCATCATTCTCCGGAAGAGCTGTTGGCTTGGCCCGACGGACGGGCGTTTTGCGCATACATCGCGGCCGAAAGCGGAAATTTCGCGGCATTCGGAACCCGAGCGTCCGAATGTCGCGATCACGTGATCAGTAGACTTGGCCGTTGCTGCCGGTGCCGGCCTGTGTGCCGCCGAGCGTCCGCAGGCCGATCTGGAACATGACGGTATGGCTCAGAACCGGCGGGGTCGAAAGATTGGCGACGTAGCTATACGAGGTGACATAATTCAGCGCGAGGATGAAGCAGTCGTCCACATAGCCTGCGCCGACCATGTATTGGTCGATCTTGTTGTCGACCAGGTTCCAGCGCGCGCCGCCGGTGACCACCCAGTTATCGGCCAATTTAATCGAGCCGGTGCCGAGCAGGCCTTCGCGGCGGGTCAGATAGCCCAGCTCCGCTTGCGGCGCGTAGTTGCCGTAAAGCATGCTGACCGACCAGCGATCGAACGATGCGCGACCTTCGGCCTCGAAGCGGTTGATATTGCCGGTGGCTTCGTCGATTCGGGCACGGGTCGAGAATTGATAGGTGCGGTTCGGCGCGTAGCTGACGCTGGCGACATAGTCGGAGCGCGGATTCTGCAGGCCGGAGGCGACACCGGTATTGGTGAGATCGGCGACGGCGAACGAGTTCATGCCGAACAGCTGGTAGGACTGGCCGAACAGCACTTTGATAGAGCCGCCACGGTCGAACTGAGTCGTGGCCTGCACGCCGACATTGGCACGGCCGCCGCCTTCTATGCGATCGTAACCGGAGAACTTGTTCACGCTGAACAGGTTGCTGGTGTCGAAATTCATACTCTGCGCATCTTCATTGGGAAGACGGCCGGCAAAGCTCTCATTGGGACGGATGATGACTTGCGCAATCGGCTCGATCACTGTGCTGCCCCATGGCTGCACATTGATGAACGGATAACGATATTCGAGGCCAACGGTCGGCATGACCCGAAGGGCTTGAGTGTCGCCAGTCGACAGGAAAGCTGGCACGCCGGTCTGGTTCGAAACCGAAACGTCGACAGCATCGACCCGGACACTTGCAAATGGCGTGAAAATTTGGCCGAGTTCGTCCGTGAAGGACCGGCGCCACTGAGCTTCAGCCGAAAAACGTGTGTATGTGCCGGGAATGCCCCGCAGCAGACAGCTCGCGCGGACCTGGGCCGCGTCGGCAGTAGGGTCGCACCCGCCGGAAGAGATCGAGTTGAACGCAGCTTCCTGACGCGTCAGGCTGGTGAAGTTGAACTTGTAGCTGAACTCGCCGCCCAGAATGTTCTGCTGCAGCACGTTATTGTAGTCCACCACCGGATGGATGATGGGGACCTGGCGCTGGTTACCCGAGAAGCTGGTGTAGTGGATCGTGCGCGCGTCGAAAAAGCTGCGTTTGCCGACACCAGTCAGATAGAGCTGCGAGACGGCTTCGGTCTGCAGATTTAGGAACGACTGGTACGGGTCCCGGTACATCGCCAGGCGGTAGTCGTACAGGAAGTTGTAATCGCTAAGCGCGACTGCATCCCAGCCCCAGGTCCACTTGTCGTTGATGGCGAACTGGCCCTTGGACTCGACACCACCGCGCCAGTCCTTGTCGCTGACCGAGCCCGCGCCGAAAGCCGTCCGATCCTGCTGGTTGATGCCATAGGCGCGGATCGAATAGGCGCCGTCCATCAGACGCTGGCGGAATTCGCCCTGCATCAGCAGGCCCTGCCGCGTGGTGTAGCGCGGCGACAGCGTGAGATCGTAGTCCGGTGCGATCGCCCAATAGAATGGCGTTTCGATGCCGTAGCCGAAATTGGTGTTCTGCGAGAAGCCCGGCATCAGGAAGCCAGTCTTGCGCTTTACCGTCGGATCGGGTGTCGAGAAATAGGGCATGTAGGCGAGGGGCACGCCGAAGAACTCGACGCGCGCATCCTCGAAATACATCATCTTTTCGGTCTGGTCGTGGATGATGCGCGCACCCTTGACCTGCCACAGCGGCGGCTTCTTCGGATCGTCCTTACAGGCGGCGCACGCCGTGTAGACGCCGTTCTGGAACACCGTGTAGTTGCCTTCGGTGCGCTCGGCGCGGGTCGCGGCCATGCGCGTCGCATCGGCGGTATCGACGCGCAGCGAGTCGACGAAGCCGTCGCGATAGTCGTCGCTGAGATCGAGCAGATTGGCATAGGTGATCTTACCGTCGGCATCCGTCATCCGGACATTGCCTTCGGCATGCAGGCGCTTGGTCTTCTGGTCGTAGATGACCTTGTCCGCCTCGACCGACGTGCCGTTGTAATACATCTGCACGCTGCCGACGGCGGCGACGCGCGAGTTGTTGTAGTCGTAATTGACCTCGGTGGCCTGCACCAGCATCTGCCCGGTCTGGGCGGCCGGCGGCGGCTTCGGCCGGGAGGCCGGGCGATTATAAGTGAAGCTCTGGGCGTGGGCAGGCGCTGTCGCAGCTGCGCCCAACGTCACTGCAACACACATCATGGTTGCTGCGATCGTCGTGAGCGCGCGAGACGTGCGTCCGCAATCTGCACAAATGTGCAGTCGCGAGGTCAATTTCCGCGCACGGAGGGCGGCAAAACCAGCCACTACCCGTCCTCCAGGTACAACAAAGCCAAAAAGCCGGTGAGGCCGCCCACACAGACAGGCAGCCACGCCGCAGCAATCGGATGCATCAATTCGGCCTTGCTCAAATCTTCAGTCACTTTCGACAGGACATAGAGCAGAAAGCCCGCGCCCACGCCATACAAAACCATCTTCTGGACCCCGCCCATCCGGAAGAACCTGAGGCTCACGGAAGCAGCCAGCATCACCATCGCGACCAGCAAAAACGGCTGTGCAATGAGCTTGTGATACTGCAGGCGATACCCCGCGGTCGCAAACCCCGAACTCTCGGATGAACGGATATACGAAGGAAGTTGCCAAAATGACACTGTTTCGGGGGTCGAGAAACTATTTCGCACCTGCGCCGGGGTCAGGGTGGTGGCGATATCCAGCGTTTCCTGCTCGACCATAGGCGAATCAAGGGAGTAACTGCGTACCCCCTTGAAGATCCAGCGACCTGGCTCAAGGGTGGCCTCACGGGCCTCGATCCGTTCGCTGAATTGGTTCTCGGTGTCGAACCGGAACACCGTAAGGCCGGTGAGGCGGAGGCCCTGCTGCTCGCTGCGGGCGGCGTTGATGATGGTCTGGCCGTCCGCATTGACCTGATTGATCCAGAATCCCGATGCGTCCTGAACACCGCCGCCGGAGGCATCGCCGAACATCCGGGCCTCCATCCGCTTGGATTCCTCACGCAGGGTTGCGGACATCGGGTTGTAGACGATGGTGGCCAGTACGCCGAGGACGAGGGCCGCGAACAATGCCGGCGAGATGAACTGCCAGGCGGACACGCCTGCAGCGCGGGCGACCACCAGTTCCAGCCGGCGGGAGAGGGCCAGATAACAGGTCATGGCGCCGATCAGGATGCAGAACGGCATCAGCTTTTCCAGCGCCTGGGGCACCCGGTAGAGCGATGTCTGCGCCACCATCAGCGCCGGCGCCGTGGCGAGGCCGGCTGTGCGGCGAACCATCTCGATATAGTCGACCAGCACCAGCAGCATGAAGATGCTGACGAATACGCCCACTGCCGCAACCAGAAACCGGCCGGCGAAATAGCGGCCGATGGTGTTGGTGATCATGCTCATGCGGCGGCTGGCCTTCTGAACAGGCGCAGGATCCGTTCGTTGGAGCGATTGATGGCTTCGATCATCTTTGCGGGCGGCTCGATCACGATGCCGAGCTTGATGATCGCCAGACTGCCGAAGATCGTCGCGAATAGCAGGAAATATTGCAGCGGCGCAGCCCAGTCCGATTTCGCGGCAGCCACCGAACAGGCGAAACCCGCCATACGCAACGCGAACACGGCGCCGAT
>NZ_JBIISY010000274.1:0-7560 GCF_044340795.1 Tardiphaga sp. | reverse complement strand
GTAGCTCGCATCCGGGCCGATCATGCAGATCGCATCGCCGCGCCCTTCCGCGACCCAGCGGTCGAGAAACGGCACCACGCAATTGATGCGCTCGGGATATTGGAATTCGGGACGCGTGAAGGTGAATTCCGGCAACTGGTCGGCCGGCGGCATGTTGTCCCACGCGAAGGTGTCAACATGCGCGGTGTAGCGCTTCCCCGTCTGTGTATCGGCAGCGGCCATGACATGCTCCTGCGTCCGGACGCGTCGAGGCGTCGTTGGAAATCATTTTAGACTTAAAACATATCGGCGCAATGGCGGAAATTGGGGGCACGGTGAAATTTTTGGCGCAGTGCGGCGTTTTGCGCGGATAGTTTGGGCAGATGGCCTCAAGTTTCATCTGCCCCCACTGCTTGTCACCACCCGCGAAAGCGGGTGGTCCAGTACACGGCGGCCGCGCGGTTGATCACTGCAAACGGTGTCTACTGGATCGCCCGGTCAAGCCGGGCGATGACAAACCGAGTACGACTTACGCCTTGGCCAAATCTTTCAACCGCAGCACCATCGCCGATTCCGGATCAGCCAGCGGCGCGATCGCCGTGAAATGATTGGCGCCCGGAACCGTGTCATAGCGCGTCGGAATGGCTTTACCCCAGGCTTCGACAATGCTTCGGCTCTGGCGGAAATACTCGTTACTTTCCGCGCCACCGACCACCGCATCGAGGCTGCCATGGCTCGGCACCGGGCCGAACAAGGGACTGGCGGCGCGCGCGCTGACCTCATCGAGCTGCAGCGCCTTGTTGATCGAGGTCGGCACCAGCGGCGGCAGATCGAACAGGCCCGAAATGGCGTAGGCCGCCCTCACCGTCTCTTTCGGCAATGCGGGATCGAGCGCTGTCCAGTCGGTCGCCAGCATGCAGGCGGCGAGATGGCCGCCGGCGGAATGGCCGGAGATCACCAGCGGACGGCCGAGTTTTGCGAGTTCGCGCACCGCCGCACGCATCTGCGCGACGATATCGGCGACCGAGACCTGCGGGCAGAGATCATAGCTCGGCATCGCGACGCTGATGCCATGCGTGGTGAGACCGCGCGACAGATGGCTGAAGAAGGAGGCATCGAGCGCCTGCCAGTAACCGCCATGGATGAAGACCACGATCGGGCCTTTGTCGGCGGCTGCAAAATAGTCGATCCTGTTGCGCTCGCCTGCCCCATAGGTCAGCACGCGCGGCGCGCCATTCTGTTCGCGAAATGCCTTCGCATCGCGCGCCCAGCCGGCAATCAGCTCGCCGCTTTCCGGCACGCGGGCGCGGTTGTTGTATTCAGCCTCGAGATCGATCGCAGTCATATCAATAGAAGTCATGGCGTCTTGCTATTGGCCTTTTGCCCGGCCTTTTGGGCCGAGGCCTTTGTCTTCGCGAGCAGACGCATCAGCTCGCGCACGTCCTTTGGCGTGAGATCGGTAAAAATCTCGGCGATCCAGGTTTCGTGCTCCTCCGCCATCCGGCGAAATTCGGCGCGGCCGAGCTTTGTGAGGCGGATCACCTGGACGCGGCGGTCGGTCTCCGAGGTGCGGCGGTCCACGTGGCCGGATTCAACGAGGCGCTCGACCAGGCCGGTGACGTTGCCGTTCGACACCATCATGCGCTTGGAGACATCCGACAGCGTCATGCCGTCGGGCACCTTGTCGAGTTGCGCCATCAGGTCGAAACGCGGCAGCGTGACATCGAAGCGCTCGCGCAGGCGGCTGCGCACCTCGCCCTCGATCAGGGTCGTGCAGGTCAGAAGCCGCAGCCAGAGCCGCAGCTCATCGCCGTGATCTTCGGGAAGTTCGACAGCCTTGGTCTCGGAGTCGAGAATCATGATGCAATCTTACCAGTCCGGCGATCCGGCAGCGGACAAGGCCGCCGTCCATCCACAGTGTCATGCTGCAACCGCGATCTTTTGACCTTCAAGCAATTTCAGGAAGTTCGCAAGCCAAAACGCCGCAGCCTGTCCCCGATATTGATCTGGCCCATTTCTTTAGGCTTCAAATAAATTGGCCTGCCCCTTGCATAGTCCCGGTCACCGCGTTCTTGCGCCCAAAGACTGAGCGACTTCGCTTGCGGCAGCTGCCGCGCTCAGCTTAAGCTGCGGGCAAAAGAACACAACTTGATCGGGTTGACGCGTTTATTCGGCCGCCTGTCGGGGCCGATCGGAGGAGGACGTTTAATGAAGAAGCATCTCAAACTGGCAGCGTTTGCCGCATTGATGAGCGCGACCGCCATGCCGGCGCTGGCGCAGGAGAAAATCAAGGTCGGCGTGATCGTGTCGCTGTCGGGCGCCGGCGCCGTACTCGGCCAGCAGGCCCGCGACGGCTTCAACCTCGCCGTCAAGGATCTCGGCGGCAAGATGGGCGGCAAGGATGTCGAGGTCATCGTCATCGATGACGAATTGAAGCCCGATGTCGCCGTCACCAAGGTCAAGGGCCTGCTCGAGCGCGACAAGGTCGACTTCGTGGTCGGACCCATTTTTTCTAACATCCTGCAGGCGATCCACAAGCCGGTCACCGAGAACAAGACCTTCCTGATCTCGCCGAATGCCGGCCCGTCCAGCTATGCGGGCAAGGAGTGCAATCCGTACTTCTATGTGACGTCGTATCAGAACGACCAGATCCACCAGATCCTCGGTAACGTGGCTCAAAAGCGCGGCTACAAGAAGATCTATCTGATCACGCCGAACTACCAGGCCGGCAAGGATTTCGTCGCCGGCGTGAAGATGGACTTCAAGGGCGAGATCGTCGAAGAAAGCTACATGCCGCTCGGCACGCTCGACTTCCAGGCCGAGCTGTCGAAGATCGCATCGATGAAGCCCGACGCCGTGCTCACCTTCATGCCGGGCGGCATGGGCGTGAACCTCGTCAAGCAGTACAAGCAGGCCGGCCTGCTCGACCGCATCCCGTTCCTCTCCACCTTCACCGTCGATGAATCGACGCTGCCGGCGCAGCAGGATGCGGCCATCGGCATGTTCGGCGGCTCGAACTGGGCGCCGAACCTCGACAACGCGGCGAACAAGAAGTTCGTGGCGGAATATGAGAAGGCCTATAACAGCGTGCCGGCGACCTATGCCTTCCAGGCCTATGACGCAGCGCTGCTGATCAACAGCGCGGTCTCGTCGCTGAAGGGTGATCTGTCCGACAAGACCAAGGTGGCAGCGGCGCTGAAGAAGGCCGACTTCCCCTCGATCCGCGGCAGCTTCAAGTTCAGCAATAACGGCTATCCGATCCAGGATTTCTACCTAACCAAGGTCGCCAAGCGGGCGGACGGCAAGTTCCAGACCGAGATCGCGGAGAAGGTGTTCACCAACTACGCCGATCGCTACGCCAAGGACTGCGCTGCGCAGTAACACTTCGTCGTCCCGGCCTAGCACAGCGGAGCTGTGCGCGGAGCCGGGACCCATAGCCTCCGACGGAATGGTTGAAACGCTGAGCTACGACGATAGCGTCTTGATCAGATCGACGGCGTGTATGGGTCCCGGCGTACGCCGGGACGACACATTTCGGCAATGCCTCGAACAGTAAGTATCCTTTCAAGATGACCCTGACCCTCGCCCTCGTCCAGGTTTTGAACGGCCTGCAGTTCGGGCTGATCCTGTTCCTGATCGCCGCCGGCCTCACGCTGGTGTTCGGCGTGATGGACTTCATCAATCTCGCCCATGGCGTGCAGTATATGGTGGGCGCCTATTTCGTCGCCGCCTTCACCGCCATGACCGGCAGCTTCTTCACCGGCCTCGCGCTGGCGCTGCCCGCCGCGCTGGTCTTCGGCCTGGTGCTGGAGTTGCTGATCTTCCGGCATCTCTATGATCGCGATCACCTCGATCAGGTGCTGGCGACCTTCGGCGTCATCATCTTCCTCAATCAGGCCGTCAAATATGTCTGGGGCGCCGCACCGCTGAACGTGCCGATCCCCGATGCACTGTCCGGCGCCGTCGAAATCACCGATGGCCTGCTCTATCCGGTCTGGCGCCTCGTCATCATCGCCGTCGGCATCCTTGTCGGCATCGCGCTCTATGTGGTCGTCAACCGCACAAAACTCGGCATGCTGATCCGCGCCGGTGCCAGCAACGCCGCCATGGTCTCCGCGCTCGGCATCAATATCCGCCTGCTGTTCACCATCGTGTTCGGCGTCGGCGCCATGCTGGCCGGCTTTGCCGGCGCCATGATCGCACCGATCCTCTCGGTGGAGCCGGGCATGGGCGACAATGTGCTGATCCTCGCTTTCGTGGTCATCGTGATCGGCGGCATCGGCTCGATCCGCGGCGCCTTCATCGCCGCGCTCCTGATCGGCCTCGTCGATACGCTCGGCCGCTTCTTCGCGCCGGTGCTTTTGCGCGCGCTGCTCGATCCCTCCGCCGCGAGCCAGACCGGCCGTGCGGTGGCGCCGATGTTGATCTATATCTTGATGGCTGCCGTGCTGTTCTTCCGGCCCTCCGGCCTGTTCCCGGCCAAGAAGTAACGGGAGCGCATGATGAACAATCTCGTCGATCCCGACGCCGCCCCGGCCATCGCCACCCCGCCGCGCCTCGGCCGTGCGCTGATCCTGCCGGTGCTGATCTTTGCGTGTTTCGCCGCCGTGCCGCTGGCGCTGCTGCTGGGGCCGCAGAGCTATGTGCTGGCCGTCGTCACCCGCATCATGATCCTTGCGCTCGGCGCCATGTCGCTCGATCTGTTGATCGGCTATGGCGCGATGATCTCCTTCGGCCATGCCGCCTTCATCGGCCTCGGCGCCTACAGCGTCGCCATACTGGCCAGCCACGGCATCACCGATGGTTTTGTCCAGCTCGCGGCCGTGATCGCCACGTCGATCATTTTCGCATTGATCACCGGCGCGATCTCGCTGCGCACCAAGGGCGTCTATTTCATCATGATCACACTGGCCTTCGGCCAGATGCTGTTCTTCCTCACCACGTCGCTGGCCGCCTATGGCGGCGACGACGGGCTGACGCTTGCCGCACGCAGCACGTTCTTCGGTTCGAAATTCCTGAAGAACGATCTGGCGATGTATTACGTTGCCTTCGGTACGCTGCTCGGTGCCTATATCCTGCTGCGTGCCGTGGTCGCGTCGCGCTTCGGCCGCGTGCTGCGTGGCATCCGCGAAAATCCGGTGCGCATGGAGGCGATCGGCTTTGCGCCCTATCGCTACCAGCTCACCGCCTATGTGATTGCGGGCCTGATCGCCGGCGTGTCCGGTTTCCTGCTCGCCAACCAGACCGAATTCGTCAGCCCCGCTTACACCGCGTGGCAGCGCTCCGGCGAACTGATCTTCGTGCTCGTGCTGGGCGGCCTTGGCTCGCTGCATGGCGCGATCCTCGGCGCTGCCGCCTTCACGCTGCTGGCCGATATCCTGTCGCATTACACCGAACACTGGGCGATGATCTTTGGCCCGATCCTGATCCTGATCGTGCTGTTCGTCCGCGGCGGCATCAACGGCCTGTTCGGAGGCAAGCCATGAACAATGTCATGAGCAACGCTCTCCTGCAGCTGCAGAACCTCACCAAGAACTATGGCGCGCTGCGCGTGACCGATGACGTCACCTTCGATGTGCAGCCGCAGGAGCTGCATGCGATCATCGGCCCCAATGGTGCCGGCAAGACGACGCTGATCCACCAGATCTCCGGCCACGCACGGCCAGACTCCGGCCGCATCATCTTCGACGGCGACGACATGGTGCCGCTGCCGATGGCGACGCGCGCCCAGCGTGGCCTCGTGCGCTCGTTCCAGATCACCTCGATCCTGCCGCGCTTCTCGGCGCTGGAAAATGTCGCGCTTGCCGCGCAGGCGCGTGACGGATCGAGCTTCCGCTTTCTCGGCAATGCCGCCGGCGAGCGCGCGCTGAATGACAGCGCGATGGCGCTGCTGACCCGCTTCGGCCTCGGCGCACGGGCCCGCGTGCCGGCCGGGCAGATGTCCCATGGCGAGAAGCGGCAGCTGGAAATCGCCATCGCGCTCGCGGCAAAGCCAAAGCTGTTGCTGCTCGACGAGCCACTCGCCGGCACCAGCCACGATGAATCGCAGCGGCTGATCAATATCCTGCAGGAGCTGCGCAAGGAGCTGCCGATCATCCTGATCGAGCACGACATGGATGCGGTGTTCGCGCTGGCCGATCGCGTCTCGGTGCTGGTCTATGGCCGCATCATCGCCTGCGGCAAGCCGCAGGATATCCGCGACAATGCGGACGTGCGCGCCGCCTATCTCGGCGAGGAGGCTGCCTGATGCTCGCCGTATCAAACCTGCAGGCCGCCTATGGCGCGGCAAAGGTGCTGTTCGATATCTCGCTGCATATCAATGCCGGCGAAGTCGTGACCCTGCTCGGCCGCAACGGCATGGGCAAGACCACCACCATCAACGCCATCATGGGCCTGCTGCATCCGACCGGCGGCACCATCACCTTCGACAACAAGCCCATGGCCGGGCAGCCCTCCTATCGCATCGCGCAGGCCGGCATCGGCCTCGTGCCCGAAGGCCGCCAGATCTTTCCGACACTGACGGTGGAGGAGAACCTGATCGCCACGGCCGCCGTGCGTCATCCGCCAGCACGCTGGACGCTGGAAAAAATCTACGACCTGTTTCCGCGCCTGAAGGAACGCCGCAACAATCTCGGCACGCAGCTGTCGGGCGGCGAGCAGCAGATGCTGGCGGTCGGCCGCGCGCTGATGACCAATCCGAAACTGTTGATCCTCGACGAAGCGACCGAGGGCCTCGCGCCGTTGATCCGGCTCGAGATCTGGAATTGCCTGAAGAAACTCAAGGCGGAGAAGCAGTCCATTCTGGTGATCGACAAGAATGTCGATGCGCTCGCGGCCTTTGCGGATCGTCATGTTGTGATCGAAAAAGGCCGAGTCGTCTGGACCGGAACGTCCGAGCAATTGAAGAGCGATCCCACGGTGAAGGATCGGTTTCTTCATGTTTGATAACCACAAACGTCATTCTGCGTTTTTGAATGAAAGGAAATGAGCATGACAAAAACCGAATCCGCCGGCATCACCCGTGCCAATGAGGGCATGCAGGGCATCACCTGGAGCATCCTCGGCCAGACCTATGTGCCGAAGAACTGCACCGAGGATTCGTTCTCGTGGCACGCCACCTTCCCGCCCGGCACCTTCGTGCCGCCGCATATCCATCCGGACCAGGATGAGTATCTCTACATCCTCGAAGGCAAGCTCGATTTTTTCCTGGGCGGCAACGAGACCTCGGCGACGCCCGGCGATCTCGTTCGCCTTGAGCGCGGCATTCCGCACGGAATCTTCAACAAGTCGGACCAGAATGCGAAAGTGCTGTTCTGGGTGTCGCCGAGCCGCCGGCTCTATGACCTGTTCTGGGCGATCCACAACATGAAGGAACAGAAGCCCGAGGACGTGGTGGCGCTGGCTGCGGAATACAACATCCACTTCCTGCCGCCGCCTCCGGGGGCGTGAGGTAGTAGAAGAAGGCGGAAGTGATCTCCCTCCCCGGAGCGAAGCGAATGGGGAGGGTCCGCCGATAGGCGGGGGTGGGGTCTCTCAGCACGGTAGGTCGGAGTGTGGGGAAGCACCCCACCCGTCTCGACT
>NZ_JBIISY010000045.1:0-34516 GCF_044340795.1 Tardiphaga sp. | reverse complement strand
CTCGTGACGCAGTTGGCAGATCTCGGACACCCGGGCTCCAGAATAAGCCCCGATCCATGGCACCCAGCGCTTCACCGGATCTAAAGATGCCATCGCGGCAGCCAGAACAATCTTAGCTTCTTCGTCAGTGAAACTTCGCTTCTTCTCACTTTGCTTGCTTCGAGTGTCGAGCGAAATTCCATCCGCAACATTCGAGTTCAGTTTCTTATTGGCGACTCCCCATTGGAGGATCGCCCGAACTGGTGCGAGTTTGGCATCCTGGATCGTCTTCGGTCGAAGACCTTCCGTCAACATCGTCTCTTTCCAGCGAACCATGTCGTCGCCAGTAAGCGCCCGAGCATCGTCATGCTTTAAGAACGCGGCGAGCTGCTTCACAACACGCGACCATTCATACAACGTCTTCTCAACAGGACGGCGCTCTTTCGCCCAACCGTCAACCAGATCGCTGAATGGGAATGACTCCTGAGAGGGCAGTGAAGCTAAGACAGGCGAACCGCTCGCAGCGATAGGCACCGCCGCACCAACGCCTTGCGCCAGCTGCTGCAAAGCAACACTGGCACGCTGAACCGCAGCCCCGATCGCGCGCGCCAATATCCTGCTGTCGCTGCCGGCCAGCCGATAGCCGACATCTGACGCGCAGCTGTCGGCCCATTCCAGGCACCACCGCTCCATCTCCCGGACGCGTAGTTCATCCCTATCAAAGCCGATGTCAGCGTTGTCGTAGAGGAACTCGTAGTTCGCCGAGATCCGACTGGGCTGAAAAAGCCGGAGACCTAAATCCACGCGCCAATCAGTTTGCTGGCTCGGGTTTTCCAAGTATCGCTGCAACCATCGGTCATAGAACGGCGCAGCCAAATGGTGCGCCTCACGCTCGGTCAGGCTCTTCTCGCCTAACCTAAGGTTGGCCCATTTCGCCTCGATTTCAGCCAAGGCGGCGGCGTGCTTCACTTTCGCTAAAGCGGGATCCTTTGTCCCGAGCGTACGGAGCTCCTCTCGCTTTCCCACAAGCTTGATGAGCTCGTCCGGGACGCGTTTTCGCAACCAATAGATGCCCGTTTTGGGATGCTTGAAAGGACGAGACATGGCGAGAGGCATTGTGTATCACCCGTGTGTATCACCGGGTAGCTCTCAAGTCATTGTTTTCGCTGAATTGTCTTTGGCGTCAAAGGCTTGGGAAGCCGATGGTGCCCAGGGGCGGGATCGAACCACCGACACTGCGATTTTCAGTCGCATGCTCTACCAACTGAGCTACCTGGGCGCCGACCCGGCGAGGCCGGGTGAGCGGCCGGTTTATAGTCAGGCAAATCGGCGCTGTCCACCCGCATGACAGCTATTTTACGAGGAGAATTTTGCCGTCAAAACAATGCGAAAGACCGCGCCCGGAACGACAGGCCTATTCACCGTCCTCGTCATCGCTCGGCCGGCCGGGAATCGCGTAATTGCCGGACAGCCAGCGATTGAGATCGACGTCGCGGCAGCGCTCCGAGCAGAACGGCTTCGAGGCCTCGACCGACGGCTCGCCGCAGATCGGGCACGGCCTGGCCGTCCGCGTTGTATCTTCGGGCTTAGCTTGCATTCAACCAGCCGAAACGGATCGGAAAACCCTCACCGCCCAGAAGCGCGGTGGTCTCATAGAGCGGGAGGCCGACCACGCTGGTATAGGAGCCCACCAGCTTGACCACGAAAGACCCGGCAATGCCCTGGATCGCATAGCCACCGGCTTTGCCGCGCCATTCGCCGGAGCCGATATAGGTGGAGATATCGTCCTCGCTGAGCCGCTTGAAGCGGACGCGGGTCTCGACCAGGCGCTGGCGGAAACCTTCCTTGGGGGTCACCAGGCAGATCGAGGTGTAGACCCGGTGGTTGCGGCCCGACAGCAGCCGGAGGCATTGCGAGGCCTCGTCCACTAGTTCCGCCTTGGGCATGATGCGGCGGCCGACGGCGACCACCGTATCGGCGGCGAGGATGAAGGCGCCGCGCAGTTCGTCGTCGAGCTGAACCGATTTCAGCGCCGCCTCGGCCTTGGCGCGGGCCAGCCGGTTTGCGCAGGCGCGCGGCAGCTCGCCGCGCTTCGGGGTCTCGTCCACATCGGCCGGACGCAGCGCATCGGGCTCGATGCCGGCCTGGTTGAGAAGGCTGACACGGCGGGGCGAACCGGAGGCGAGAACGAATTTGGGACGGCCGAGCATGCGGGGGTCTATGATCCTGAAATTGCGGCCGGAAACTATCGGATGGGGTGCGCGGCGGCAACCGGCGGACGTTGCAATCGCCCTTTACGGCTTCGGCTTCGAAAACCGCTTCCGTATCCGCATCATCAGCCCGTCCATGACCTCGCGATAGGCGGCGAGCTTCTGCTCGCGATTCCCCTGGGCGTCGGTGGGATCCACCGTCGGCCAGTATTCCACGTCCGCTGCCATGGTCCGCGTCAGGTCCAGCGCCTTGTGATGCGCCTCCGGCGACAAGGTGATGATGAGGTCGAAATTCATCCCCTCCCAGTCCTCGAGTTCCTCGAAGGTCATGGGCCGGTGCTTCGACAGGTCCTGCCCCATCTCGGCCATGACAGCGACGACGAAGGGATCGAGCTCGCCCTTCTTCACCCCGGCGGAGCGGACATAGAGTTTTTGTGGAAACATCTGCTGCAACAGGCTTGCGGCCATCGGCGAGCGGACGCTGTTCTGCCCGCAGGCGAACAGCACGGATTGTGGCGTTCGCACGACAGGCGGCGCCGACAAGCCTTAACCCTTCCAGTGCAGGACGGAGATCAGCGTAAACAGCCGCCGCGAGGTCTCGAAATCGACGCGGACCTTGCCGGCCAGGCGCTCCTGCAGCGTGCGCGAGCCTTCGTCATGGATGCCGCGGCGGCCCATGTCGATGGCTTCGATCTTGTCCGGCGTCGCGGTGCGGATGGCCTGATAATAGCTGTCGCAGATCATGAAATAGTCTTTCACGATCCGGCGGAACGGCGTCAGCGACAAGAGATGCGCCACCACGGGCGTGCCGTCTTCCTTGCGGATATCGAACATCAGCCGGCTGCCGGTGATGCCGAGATGCAGGGTGTATGGCCCCGCCACCGCGCCCTCCGGCGCGAACAGGTTTTCCTCGATCAGGTCGTAGATCGCGATCGCACGCTCATGCTCGATATCCGGCCCGGAACGGCCGATCGACTCCTCATCGAGCGTCACCGCCACGATGCGATTGTTGGTGTCGTTCTCGGCTGAGGGGGAATCAGTCATTGCAAATTGAGACGTAACCCGACGGACCGTGCGTGGGCATCCAGACCTTCGGCCTTGCCCAGCGTCATCGCAGCCGGTCCCAGCGCTCGCAGCTGATCCGGCCCGCACTTCAGGATCGACGTTCGCTTCATGAAGTCAAGCACGCCGAGGCCGGAGGAGAACCGGGCAGAACGCGCTGTGGGCAATACATGGTTGGAGCCGCCGACATAATCGCCGATCGCCTCCGGCGTGTGGCCGCCGAGGAAGATGGCGCCGGCATTGCGGATTTTGGCCGCGAACGCATCCGGATCGGCGGTCATCACTTCGAGATGTTCCGCGGCGATGGCATTGGCCAGCGGCACGGCCGCATCAAGCTGGTCGACCAGAATGATGGCCCCAAACTCCTCCCACGAGGCGCGGGCGATCTCGGCGCGCGGCAGTGTGGTAAGCTGGGCCTCGACGGCGAGCGTGACATCGTCGGCCAGGCGCTTGCTGTCGGTGATCAGGATCGACTGCGCATTGGTGTCGTGTTCCGCCTGCGCCAGCAGATCGGCGGCGATCCAGTCGGCATTGGCGGTATCATCGGCGACGACCAGCACTTCCGAGGGACCGGCGATCATGTCGATGCCGACGCGGCCGAACACCTGCCGCTTGGCAGCGGCCACATAGGCGTTGCCGGGGCCGACGATCTTCGCCACCGGAGCGATGGTGTCGGTGCCATAGGCGAGCGCGGCCACGGCCTGTGCGCCGCCGACGCGGTAGATTTCGGACACACCGCCAAGCTGCGCGGCCGCCAGCACCAGCGGATTCAGTTTCCCACCCGGCGACGGCACCACCATGACGACGCGATCAACGCCGGCAACCTTGGCCGGGACCGCATTCATCAGCACCGAGGACGGATAGGCCGCCGTGCCACCGGGCACATAGAGCCCGACGGCCTCGATGGCGCTCCAGCGCCAGCCGAGCTCGACGCCGGCGGCATCGGTGAAGCGCTCGTCCTTGGGCATCTGGCGCTTGTGGAACAGCTCGATCCGGTCGCGCGCGAAACGCAGCGCATCCACCGTCTCGCTGTCGCACGCGGCAACGGCTGACTCGATCTCGGCGGGGGTGACGCGCAGGCCGGACGCCTGCAGATCGAGCTTGTCGAACTTGCGGGTGGCATCCAGCAGCGCCTCGTCGCCGCGCGCAGCCACGTCGTCCACGATGGCCCGGGTCGCGGCCTCGATATCGGCAGCGACCTCGCGCTTCATGGCGAGGAAGGCTTTGAAACGCTGAGGAAAATCAGCGCTGGCGGCATCAAGGCGAAGTGGCATTTTGATATCCCGGCGGAGCCCGACAGCGGGCTCCCCTGCTCAATGGCGCGGGTGGTGGATGGCGTCAAGGCTGGGCTTTCTTACCCTCCCCCTTGCGGGGAGGGTCGGCCGCAGGCCGGGGTGGGGGTGCCCCACGTGACGTAGAGTTTGTGGAGGCACCCCACCCCTCACTCGCCATAACGAAGCTTCGCTTCGTCAGGCTCGCGCCACCCTCCCCGCTGCGCGGCTTCGCCGCTTGGGGGAGGGAAAAGAAGCGCTACGCGCTCAAATCCGACGCCACACCCTCTTCCCCGCCCAGCTCATCCGGCCCCAGATCCGCCAACTCGCATTCGAGACACTCGACATCGAGCCGCAACGCACCACGGCCGTCGAACAGCAGCAGGGCGTTGCCGCCCGGCGCTTCGCGTTCGTTGAACTCGATGCCCAGCAGCTTCAACGCGACATCGCCCTGTTCGAGATCGATGTCGCGGGATTTGCAGGCCAGCACGCGGTCGAAACGCAGCGCCGAGACGAGCCGGCGCGGCGCGACCTCGCCGGCAAGCGTCTGTTCGCAGTCGACCCGGTTCATGCCGATCACCAGGCGCTTCTCGCCGGGCCGCCAGACGATGTCGGCGACGCGGACCTCGGCATCCTGCACATGCGCGGAGATCACCGCGAGGTCGTCCGCATCCATGGCTATGAGTTTGCGTCGCCCCGTCACGATGTCCCTCGCCTGGTTGGAACAACCTTGCACCTGTCCCGGACGCGGCGCAACGCAAAGCGTTGCTCCGCAGAGCCGGGACCGTCGCGAACGCCGGCGTTTGTTACGGTCCCGGCTCTGCGAAGCGGCGTAAGAACGCCGCATCGCGTCCGGGACACAGCGGACAGACTATCCGCTGATGCGCTCGATCTGCGCGCCGCAGGCCGACAGCTTTTCCTCGAGCCGCTCAAAGCCGCGATCGAGATGATAGATGCGGTTGACCATGGTCTCGCCTTCGGCGGCGAGCGCGGCGATCACCAGCGACACCGAGGCGCGCAGGTCCGTCGCCATCACAGGCGCACCACGCAGCTTGCTGATGCCATCGATCGTCGCGGTCTCGCCATCCAAGTGGATGCGCGCGCCAAAACGGGCCAGCTCCTGCACATGCATGAAGCGGTTTTCGAAGATGGTCTCGGTGATGTGCGAGGAGCCCTTGGCCATGGTCATCAAGGCCATCAGCTGCGCCTGCAAGTCGGTCGGAAAACCGGGGAACGGCGCGGTCTCGACATTCACCGACTTGATGCCGGCACCGTTGCGGGCAATGCGGATGCCGTCATTGTTCGGCGTCACGGTCGCACCGGCCTCCACCAGCACGTCGAGCGCCGACTGCAACAATTCCGGCCGCGCGCCCGAGAGCTGCACGTCGCCACCGGTCATCGCCACCGCCATCGCATAGGTGCCGGTCTCGATGCGATCCGGCAGCACGGTATGGCGGGCGCCATGCAGTTTTGCGACGCCCTCGATCACGATGCGCGTGGTGCCGGCACCGGTGATCTTCGCGCCCATCTTGTTCAGGCAGTCGGCGACGTCGACGATCTCCGGCTCGCAGGCCGCATTGGTGATCACCGTCGTGCCTTTGGCCAAGGTCGCGGCCATCAGCGCCACATGGGTGCCGGACACGGTGACCTTGGGGAAATCGATCTCGCCGCCCTTGAGGCCGTCGGGGGCCCGCACGACCACATAGCCGCCGTCGATGGTGAGTTCGGCGCCGAGCTTTTCCAGCGCCATGTTGAGCAGATCCACCGGGCGGGTCCCGATGGCGCAGCCGCCCGGCATCGACACCCGTGCTTCGCGCATGCGCGCGACCAGCGGAGCGATCACCCAGAACGAGGCGCGCATCTTCGACACCAGCTCATAGGGCGCGGTCGTATCGATGATGTTCTTGGCCGAGATATGCAGGGTCTGGCCTTGATATTCGTGGTCGCCCGGGCGCTTGCCGGCGGCCATGATGTCCACGCCGTGATTGCCGAGGATGCGCTGCAGCTGCGCGACGTCGGCCAGGCGCGGGACATTGTCGAGGATCAGGGTCTCGTCGGTCAGCAGGGCTGCAATCATCAGTGGCAGCGCGGCGTTCTTCGCCCCCGAGATCGGGATCGTGCCATTGAGTTTATTGCCGCCGACGATGCGAATGCGATCCATACTGATTCCCGCTGAATGCTGAGCGCCCCTTATAGAGCCAATGGCCCTGTATCTGACAGAGCCATTGCGCAAAAGCTTCGCATTTGCGGCTTTTCGATGGGAACCAGGCGAAGAGAAAGGGCCGGATCGGTCCCATCGTCCCTCCGTTTTCATCCCGAGACCGCGAAGCGGCGTCAGGCCAGCCCACCACCCAGCGGCCGGAATCTCCGCACCGCCAGCAAGGTCAGCACCACGAACAGCACCAGCACGATGCCCTGCACGATGGCGAACGGCGGCTCCGACGGCGGGACACTCGGCGCCAGCGCGTGCAGCACCGGCACTTTCAGGAAGCTCTGGATCACCAGCACGAAGATGTTGAGATAGAGCGAGGTCATGGCCGTGATCACATAGATCCATCGCCAGTGCCCTGCGAGCTCGCGGCCGTACAGCGCCAGGCAGGCGATCGCCAGCAGCACCAGCGAGATGATGCCGATGACATGGGACGGCAGCAGCTTGTCGACCGGAAACATGAAGCCGGTGGCGCTGGTGAGAATGGTGGTCAGCAGAAACGCGCCGGTCCAGCCCGGCATCGGCCGTGACTTCAGCAAACCGACCATCGCAACGAGGCCGGTGACGATTCCAACCAGACTGATGATGACGTGGATCAGTGTGATCGCGGCGACGCTCAATCCCAAAGTCATGATGCACCCCTGCTTTAGAATGCCTCAAATCTAGGATGCAGAATTGACATTTGGCAACGGTGAAGCGAATGGCGATTGCACGAATTTGCGGCCATTCGTGCCGTCGCCCTCAGTCGTAGCGCGGGATCGGCCCGTCATGTGGCGTCATCCGATCCGAGAGATCGAACATCACCTCATCGACATAGCACCAGCCCCAGCCCTCCGGCGGATCATAGCCTTCGATGATCGGATGCCTTGTCGCATGAAAATGCTTCGTGGCGTGCTGGTTCGGCGACTGGTCGCAGCATCCGACATGGCCGCAAGTCCGGCAGATGCGCAGATGCAGCCACGGGCTGCCGATCTTGAGGCATTCCTCGCAGCCGCGCGCACTCGGCGTCACATCGCGAATATCTGGGACATGGGTGCAACGGACCGTCATCGCTCGCTTCTCCTACAGGGTCGGCCGCGACGCATCGCCGAGAAAGCCGTGCAATGCCGCCACCACCTGTGCGCCTTCACCGATGGCGCCGCCGACGCGCTTGACCGAGCCGGAGCGTACATCGCCCACCGCATAGACGCCGGGCACCGAGGTCTCCAGCGCCTGCACCGCCTGGCCATTGGCCGGCACGCCGGTGACCACGAAGCCACCGCGATCCAGCGTCACGCCGCAATCGGCCAGCCAGTCGGTGGCGGGATCGGCGCCGACGAACAGGAAGAGATTGCGGATGTCCAAGGTGTCGTCCTCGCCGGACAGGCGGCTGCGGATCGTCACGCGAGACAGGCCCGCTTCCGCATCGCCGTCCAGGGCGACGACCTCCGTATTGAAGACGAGTTCGATATTCGCCGTCGATTCGATCCGGTCGATCAGATAGCGCGACATCGACGCTGCAAGCCCGCCGCCGCGGATAACCATCCGCACCTTGACCGCCTGCGACGCCAGAAACACCGCCGCCTGCCCGGCCGAATTGCCGCCGCCGACCAGGATGACCTCCTGCTCCTTGCACAGCCGGCCTTCGATCGGCGAGGCCCAGTACCAGACGCCACGGCCCTCGAAATCAGCCAGGCGCGCGATTTCCGGCCGCCGATAGCGCGCACCCGATGCGATCACGATGGACCGCGCCTTCAGCATCTGGCCGTCATCCAGCGCGAGGCCGAACAAGCCGTCCTGCCGCGAACAGTCGAGCTGATCCACCGTCACGGGGATCATGACATCGGCGCCGAATTTCTGCGCCTGATTGAACGCCCGCGCAGTCAGCGCATGGCCGGAAATGCCGGTAGGGAAGCCGAGATAGTTCTCGATCCGGGCACTGGCGCCCGCCTGCCCGCCAAAGGCACGGGAGTCGCAGACCGCAATGGACAGCCCTTCGGACGCGCCATACACCGCCGTCGAAAGCCCCGCCGGCCCGCTGCCGACAATGGCGACGTCATAGACCTTGCCCTTCTCGATATGGCCGATCATGCCCATGGCATGGGCGAGCTCCGACAAGGTCGGGTTCTTCAGCACCGTGCCGTCCGGCACCACCACCAGCGGCAATTCCTGCGCCGACGGCGCATAGCGCGCCACCACGTCGCCGGCGTCCTTGTCCACGGCGGGATCGAGCAGATGATAGGGATAGCCGTTGCGGGTCAGGAACCCCTGCAGCCGCACCATGTCGCTGGCCACGGATGAGCCGATCAGTGCGGGGCCGCCGACCCCACCCTGCAACAGGTTCACGCGCCGCAGGATCAGCGCGCGCATGATGCGCTCGCCGAGATCGGCCTCGGCCACCAGCAGCGCGCGCAGCCGTTCCGGCGGGATCAGCAGCGTCTCCACATCGCCCTCGGCACGGCCATCCACCAGCGCCATGCGCCCGGAGAGCTGGCCGATCTCGGCCAGAAACTGCCCGGCGCATTGATCCGCCACCGGCGACACATGGCCAAAGCCGTCGCGCTGGGTGACGCAGACATGGCCGGACAGCACCACGAACATGCCGGGACCGGGCTTGCCGGTCTCGAACAGCATGTCGCCGTCCTTGTAGCGGGCGATCTCGCCGAACCGGCGCATCCGCTCGATCTCGGCCGCGGTGAGCGACGGAAAGGTCTGGTCATAGCGCGGCGTCAGCATCGCCGCCTTCTTGTGTTCGGGGATGTTGTTCGGATCCATGGATGTCTCGCCTGCGCGCTGGATGGGCCGACTATTCCCGGTCGGGTTCGTTCTGTCCTGAACGGCTGTCCGCTCCGCTATCAGGTTCCGATGACACCCCGGCCTCTGCCGCGGCCAGATCGGCACGCCCGCGCAGCTGGGATTTGCGCTTCTTCAGATTATCGCGCAGCGCCTGCCGGAGGCGCGCCTGGCGGGCTTGGTCGCGTTCATTGAGGGTCGGGGGACGATCGGCCATGGGAACCGCTGGGAGGCGTTGAGGTGTTCGGAGTCGTTCTAGCACCGGCGCCGCAGGCAAACGAGAGACCTTCGCAGGCACCCTGCAGCAGAAACCGGCACCGGAACTGGCGTGAACCTCGCCGCCTTCGTATAAATCCTTCACAATGATGCTGCAGAAGCGTCCACCGCGCTTGCACCCTCGGTTCGGGTGTGGCAGAGAACGCCTCGCTTGGTGGGCCGCTCCCGGAGCCGATTCCCGCAACCAGCATGCTGCCGTAGCTCAGTGGTAGAGCACTCCATTGGTAATGGAGAGGTCGACAGTTCAATCCTGTCTGGCAGCACCATTTTTCGCAGTGTTTGCACATTTTGCGAACTTTCCCACATAAGCGTCCCACACAAAGCACGGCTCGGGTTCGCCGCATGTTGACGGCACGTGACTGGAAACGTCCGTGCTGGCGAGATGGCCTTCCACAGGTCATGCTTAACCAAACGAACCCGTCGGCGCCGGCGCGATCTGTCAACCGCTGCAAAATCGCGTTGACTCTTCGTTGCGCACGTTCTCTATTCGTTCTCAACGTCGTCCGCTTTGATCACTTAGGCCGGTTCGCTTAGCGCGCTCCTTCCGCGATCGTCTCGTAGGGCTACGTCATTGTCCGAAACAGCGAGATAAGGATGCCTGAGATGGCAGGTCGCCGCGTGGCCGAATGGCGCTTCCCGAACGACAAGCAGCAGCGCGCCGAGGAGACCCTGCGTCGGATGCAGCAGGCCTCAGCGCCTGCGCCGTCGCCTCCCATCGGTCCGGCCGATCCGATGACCGATGCCTACTGGGACGCCGTCCTCGCCGACCCTAGGGCTCACGCCAGGCCGGGCGTCCCGATCCAGAACCGGCGCCTGTCGGAGATCCCGCGCCACGTGCTGCGGGTGAACTGCCGGCGGTGTGATCGCATCGTCGAGATCCAGACCGCCGACGCGGTACGTCTCTACGGCGAGCACGCGGTCTGGAAGGAGGTCGGGCAGAAGTTACTCGACAACGGATGCCAGCAGCGCACAGGCAGCCATGAGGACGACGGCTGCTGGCCGTCCTACGACCACGCGTGAAATGTCCCCGAAGCACCATCCGACCCTCATGTCCGGCGGCGACCGCAAGGCGCTGAAGAAGGAGCTAGGCAAGGCGCGCGCGATGACGGGCATCCTCGCAGGTCAGGCCGACGAGATGCGGGCGAAAGCCGAGGCGATGATGCGCCAGGCCGACAAGCTCTCCTGCGAGAGCTGGAACGAGCGCATGTGGGCGGACGGCGAGCCGATTGATCCGTCCCCCACCGTCGATCAAGCCATCAACGGCGGCTTCCCTTGGCTCCAGATCGAGTGCTCGCGCTGCAGGACGCCGCGCGACATCGACCTTGCCGCTCTGAAGACGCCGCCCACGACGTGCGTGCACGACCTGGCGAGGAGACTGCGCTGCGAGAAATGCCGCAGCGCAGGCAAACGAACGCCGGCGACGCTGCACCAGCTCGCGTCGTCGAAGCGTCGATCAGCTGCGGAAATATACAAATGATGAGTTCATCAAGGATTCGAATGTTCGCGATCGTTCCGAAAATATTGTGGCAAAGATTGCTGGACTCACCGCTCCGGACGGTATCTCCTGCGGGCATCACCGAGCGGATCTGGGTAGTTGTCGGTGATGAGAACGCCAGTCGCGCTCCCACCCTCCATTCCTCGAAAAGGAAGGAGCAGCGCATGTCAGAGCGAAGCTTCAAAATTTTCAAATCTTCCGACATCGACATCGGGACCACCGAAGAGCTCACCGAGGCTGCGGCGAAGATGATGCCCGGCCCCGAGCGCGATCGCCTTCTGCGACAGATCGCACGCCGGGAAAGAGCTCATGCAAATGCCGAGCGCTGGGCGAACTCGCCCGGCTTGCAGCCGCCGAAATGAGGAGATTATCATGCCACACGTCACCAGCCGAAGCTGGACAGATGCCGACATCGCGCGGCTGAAGAAGTTTTCCGACGAAGGAGCCACGGTCGCGCGCGCAGCGGCCGCTCTCAACCGCAAGACGGAGGCGGTCAAGAAGAAGTGCCGTCTCCACGGCTTCTCGCTGATCGGCACCCGCGAGGCCAAGGCCGAAGTGCGCCGTCTGCACTCTCTTCCTGCGTAAGCGATGATGCGGGGACCACGCGGTCCCCGCGCGCGTCAATTGAAACCCCGAATGTCGGCCAACGTACAGACTGATGGCGCCGTTGTTTGGTAGCACGTGAACGATCACCGACGATCGACCACGCTCCCCGAGATCATCATGCCCGAATACCGTGCCTACGTCGTCGGCGACGACGGCCACTATCGCTCGTCCGAAATTATCCAAGCCGCCGACGACGACGCGGCGATCACGGCTGCTCGCGAGTTCTGCGTCGGTCACGGCGTAGAGTTGTGGATGCTCGACAGAAAGATCGCCGTGTTGCCCCCAGAAACTTCAGGTTCCTGAGAACCATTCGCATCTCTCGTCGTATACAAGACGAGCGGGCGGAGTGCGTGGGAAGTGTTTGGCGAAACAGACAAAGAAGAGCTGTATCGACGGCTGGCGCAAGCCCGCCGGATGTTCACGCCAACCCTCGACCCCACGACGCGCGAACGCATCCAAAAGCTGGTGTCGGACCTCGAACAGCACATCGCCAAGGTCGAAGCCCGCGACACCGACGCTCCTCCCGAGTAGCATCTGCACGCCAACTTCTCGGTCACGATCACCCCATGTGCAATTTGTATTCGATGACGAAGAACCAGGCCGCCATCCGGCAGCTTTTCGCCGTCACCAACGACATCGCCGGCAACCTGCCGTCCATGCCGGGCATCTTCCCGGACTACCCGGCGCCGATCGTCCGGAACGTCGACGGCGGCCGTGAGCTGGCGATGGCGCGATGGGGCATGCCTTCGTCGTCAAAAGCCCTGATGGATGCCGCTGTGAAGCGCGCGGCGAAGCTGGAGGCCAAGGGCAAGCAGTTCGACTTCAAGGACCTGTTGCGGATGGAGCCGGACAGCGGGACGACCAACATCCGCAATACTTCGAGCAAGCACTGGAAGCGATGGCTCGGCGTCGAGAACCGCTGCATCGTGCCGATGTCGTCGTTCTCCGAATTCAACAAAGAGGCTGGCGGCGACATCTGGTTCGCGATCGACGAGAGCCGGCCGCTGGTCTGCTTCGCCGGCGTGTGGACCAACTGGACGTCCGTCCGGAAAGTGCGCGAGGGCGAGACCACGAACGACCTCTTTGCATTCCTGACGACGGATCCGAATGCGGAAGTCGGCGCAATCCACCCCAAAGCCATGCCGGTAATCCTGACGTCGCCCGGTGAATTCGATATCTGGATGCGCGCGCCCTGGGAGGAGGCTAAGGCGCTGCAGCGACCACTACCGGACGGCTCGCTGCAGATTGTCGCACGCGGGGTAAAGAAGGACGGCGAGACAACCGAATGATCAACGGTTCTTGAAATATCCTCGATAGATGTAGTCGTGATTTCCAACGGCGGCGATTTCGAAATGCTGGCCGTCGATTTGAAAGAGCAAAACCCTGTCCGCGTGCGACGCGCGTATGGAGAAGTAGCCAGACCGACTGAGCACGCGTTCAAAATTCAGTTTTGGTGCTTTTGGATTTTCGACAAATAAGGAAACGGCTTCAATGACCGCATCCTGTCTCGGCGAGGATTTGAGGCGTTTGAGATCGCGCAAGAATGCGGTGGTAAAATCAACTTTCGGCACGATTAGCCAGCAAGTGAGGCTTTGAGAAACGCTCTGACGTCCGAAGCGGAATCGAAAGTGGCCGCGACTTCTGAGTGTGTCGGTTCGGCGTATTCGTTCTTTAACGACAGCAAGAAGTAATACATGTCGACAATGTCAGAGTGCATCACCTTGCCGTAGTCGAGAAAGCGCGCGATTTCTTTCCGGACCGCTTTGTACTCATCGATCCGCAACGCCCGCACTTGCGCCAATAAGGTCTCGGCTTCGATCGAAATGGCCTCGACCGCGTCAGCCTGTTCGGTAGCCTGAGCTGAAACTGCCGATATCGTCAGGTCTAAGCTGGTGAGAACTTCGGTCGTAATCTCGCCGGCCTTATGCATGTCTTTGAAAACAGTAGCGAGCCGCCGACGCTCTTCGATGGCTGCAGATTTTCGACGGTTCAGCATGCGCTCAGCGTCGTCGACTGACCGGCGGATATTCGTGAGGTACGACGACTCCCCGCGAGCCGACAACGCGCCGAAACCGCCGCTGTAAATTTCAGTCGTTTCTTTGAACGCGAGTGCCGCTGTTGCCATGCTCAAACGATATCGGTTTCTTTTAAAATCAACAATGGAACAGCAGCGTGCCCGCGTGCGACAGACCCGCTTCAGTCAGGCGGGAATAGCAGAATATTTGCCGTTTCAACGGCGGAAGCAACTTCAGGCCGCTTGCGTCGGATGCGGGCTGACCGCGAGAATCACCCGTCGGAGTTCCAATTCTTCCAAGTGGTCAAAACAACGATAAAATCGCCCATCGCAACCCCTTGAAAAATATGGCGAATATTCCGGTCTTTGACCGCGAACAGCAAAATTCTGATATAAAGGGGATAAAAGAGACCGAATTAGCGGATGGAAAATGGCCGGAAATCCTGCGCTTTTGTTGAAACGCCTCCTGGAAGAAAGCGCCGAGCGATCTTGGCTCGAATTCAAGGTCGATAATTGTGACCCCGACATGGTCGGCAGGACCGTAAGCGCTTGCGCCAACGCAGCAATGCTCGAAGAGAAGCACAAGGCTTATATTATCTGGGGCATAGAAAACAAAACAAAAAAGCGTGTCGGCACCAACGTCGTTTTGGCTGACCTTCAAAAGGGTGGCGAAAATTTCGTGAATTGGCTTAGCCGGATGATTGAGCCTCGACTCCAGCTCGAGCACTTGGATTTCCAGCACGAAGGCAAATCATTTGCGATCCTGGCCATCGAGCCCAGCTACGATAAGCCTGTTCGCTTTTCGGGGTCCGAATACATACGCATCGGCGAGAACGTAAAGCCGCTGAAAGAATATCCAAATCACGAACGCTCTCTTTGGTTCGCCACAGGCCGTCGCACTTTTGAAAACGCAATCGCGCTCGGGCACCAAAGCAAGGAAGAGATCCTCGATAAGCTTCAATGCGAGCAGTTTTACAAGCTGCGCGGGGAGCCGACACCCGACAACGCCGATGAAATTATCAGATGCTTTGTACAGAAAGAATTCATCAAAGAAGACATGGAGGGTGGATATGACGTGCTGAACCTCGGTGCGTTGTTGTTCGCTAAAGACCTTCCGCAATTTCCATCAATCGCTTCAAAATCGGTTCGCATTGTTAAGTATCAAGGGAAAGACAAACGCCGATCGGAAGAAGAACAGGAAGGTAAGCTCGGTTACGCAGTTGGCTTTACCGGAATGCTTAAATACATCAGCGCCCGACTTCCTAAAGAAGAACTATACGAAGGAGGAGTTCGGAAGACAAAATCTAAATATCCGGACCTCGCTATCAGAGAAGTGGTTGCGAATGCTTTGATCCATCAGGATTTCACTATCCCTGGTGTCGGCCCCATCGTCGAAATCTACGAGGATCGGATCGAGGTCACAAATCCAGGCAAGTCTCTGATCGAACGAGATCGTATCATCGATGAGCGCCGGTCGCGAAACGAGCGCCTAGCTTCAATCATGCGCGAGCTTGGGATTTGCGAAGAGCGAGGCAGCGGCATCGACAAGGCGATCATAGAAATCGAAGAGAATAAATTGCCGGCTCCGCACTTTATCGCCTCATCCCATTCAATGCGAGTCGTCATTTTTGGCCCCAGAGATCTAGCCAAAATGTCGAAGCAAGACAGGGTCTGGAGCTGCTTTTGCCATTGCGTTGTTCGCTGGCTTCAGCACGACTACATGAGCAATAATTCTCTGAGAGAGCGGTTCTCGCTCAAGGATGAAGAGTACCAAATCGCGTCTGCGGTGATAGCCGACGCGAAAAAGGCTAAGCGAATAATCCCGGCCGATCCCGATCAAGGAAAGCGAAACGCAAAATACATCCCGTATTGGGGCCGTTTGGAAGAATAGCTAATGCGCTGCGGTCGTTCCGCCACTCGGCATCTTATCGCGTGAAACATCGCGGCGGCTCACGTCAGGCGACCTGCAAATCAAATTGGCCAAAGGCGCGCACCCCAAGCGGCGGCACGCCTTGAGCTCTGCAAACGAACTCCTGCTCCATTTCGAAAATTCCGCGGATTCGATCGTTAATTAGATAACCGATTGCCTTATTGAAATAGCTCACTTGGCAGTCAACAGGAGCAACCCCACCTGGCGTTACGGGGGTCTCAGGCAGACGAGTACCTCGCGGGATTGAGATGTTGAGTGTTCCAGTAAAAATGGATGGGTGCTCGCTATCAGTCGACAGAACAACGTCAGCCGAATGGAAAATGATTGGGATGAAACCGAGCGAGCGATTGAGTTCGTCAAACGCGCCGAATGCCGGCTCCAGCTCTACGCGCATCTCTATCAAATCGGCCAATCGCGTTATTGCTTGCCCGCGCACGGCTGACCGCATGCCCTTCAGTTTGGAAAAGGCTGCGGACGCCAGGGCCGAACTCGTTTCATGCCCATCATAAACGATTGAGCCGCCTACAATTCGCGCCGACGATCCGAGCAGAGGTCCGAGCGATCTTCCCAAGTCAATGCTAACAGTGGCGGCTCGTTGCATGGCATCGGGGCTGAGTATGTTCTCAAGCGCATGGAAGTGCTTGCCGGTTTCTTCGAGCGACCAGTTCAATATCGGAACATATGGCGCGCCGGTTTGATGCAAGACAAATTGGCGCCCGTTCGTCACCATGTAGTATCGAGCGCCCACCTCTGGGTGCGCTGCGTAGGTGTGCGCCTGATGGGCATCTTCTTGACTTAGTTCCGCGGACGGCGCTTTTACCTCAACTACCCAACGACCATATGGGATCGCCTCACATATGTAGTCAGCTCTCCCGCGTAGAACGGGATCACTCTTCTCGTCTTTACGCCCCAGAAATGCTCGATCGTACCGAAGAGCACACTCAGTTCGAATGTTAGCTTGCGAACCGTGGCGATATCCCAAAGCATTCAGCAGAGGCCGCACAATCGCCTCGCGAACATCCGTCTCGTTCATGCTGGCTAAGTTTGTGGTCTCGAATACAACCATTCCGCCGCCTCCGTAACGTCGCATGCGCGGAGGATGAACGATTCGCTCACCCCTGCGTATTCGGCATGCTCGGAAGGCCTTAATCTGCTGTTCAAAACTTAGAGATAGGCTATGATCTCCAGCGCTTCTAACACCGCGGCAGCGTCTCGACCGCATCTGGCGGCCACGCGCGCCGACGTCATCTTACCCGACACGATCCGTGCTAGGCACGACCGTAGGATAGAAACGGAGATGCGTTGGCGCCAAAGCGGCTTGCCGGCAACCCGATCAGCGGCCTTCCTGCGGTCGACGTGGGACCGACGGCCCCATCGACCGACAATCCGACCAAGGGCTTCCCGCCGACCGACGTCGGACCGAGAGCCCCCTCGATTGAACCGTCAGGATTGATGATCTCGTCAGGCATAAATCGCCCGGCGAGAGCGGCTGTCATGCCCACTTTGCCAAGGCCTGTCGCGATGTCGGCCCACATCTTCTCGGCGTTGCCGGCACGATTGGCGTTATCGAGTTCGAGCTGCGTGACAGCATTCGACCCCTTCTTGAAGCCGCCGATCTGGCCGATAGCCGTGCCGTCCTGGGCGACGCCGCGCTGGATGCCGCCGAACAGGTCACCGAACGACCGCAAAGCGCCGAGCTTTTCCGCCTGATTGTTGACGAACATCTTCGCAAGATCGGACTTGGCTGCGATCTCGCGGTTCGTCAGATCGGACGTCGACGGCGGCAAAGCCGCGATCGTATAGGGCGTATTTGGCGTCGTGACCGGCGTCTTGAAATAGTCCGAGAGCTGATGAGCGCGAGCGTCCTGCTGGTCACCGAAGTTGAAGAAACGCTTCAGCGATTGATCATTGATGGCGGCCGTCTCGGCATCGAAGCCCTCCTGCCGACCGCGTTCAGCTTGAAGCACTTCACCGCGGGCGGCATTGACCTTGTCCTGCGCAGAGCCGTTCAACCATCCGCCGATCAGCGTCGAACCACCACCAAGAAGTGCGAGTGTTAGCGGATCCATATCCCCTCCTAATGCCGAGAGATGTTGACGATGCTGCGATCAAACATGATGTCGCGCAATAGATGGCCTCTGTGCTCGATGCGCTGCATGCAGCAAACCTTCTGCACCTCGCACATCAGGAGAAGTAAGTGATCGAAATGGTCGTGCAGAAGCGGCTCCGTAATCGCGCTCTTTACCTCAGCCTCCGATTTTCCAAACAGAGACGCCAGGCCGAAGGCGCCTGTCATGCCGAGCATAAAGCGATCATCGGGAAAGGCCTCGACCATATTCGGCGCCAGTTTCCTGCTTGCCGAGACAATGCTTTCGACGAGCTCTTTTGCCTTTCCCTGCGTTACCCGCATGACGTCGTCACTATCCGCAATCTGTCCAATACAGCGGAGGCCGACAACAAGATTGATCAGGATATCTTCGCCGATTTCGCACTTGCCGAACGCTTCGATCGCCGCGTCGACTTGTACACGCCCATTATCTGCCATAGCGCACATCCTTCTTCATGACGGCGTCGCGCACCGGATCGTCCGGCGCGGCCGTCAGAATGTCGGCCAGCGTCGAGACTTCGTTGCCGAGATAGGCCTTGGCTGTACGCGCCAGCGCCGCCCGGTTCGCCGGATTGCCGTTCTTCAGCAGTTCGGCCGCAAGATCCGGATCGAGCAGTGCCTTGTCGAGCAGCTTTTCGATGGCCTCCCCCTGCGCCCCGCGCACGGCGCGGCGGGCCGCCACAGAGCCGAGAGCGGTCAACATGAAGCCGAGCGACGTCTGCCCGCGCTTATAGGCGTAGAAACGGCTCTGGATTGTCTCAGGCGTCAGAACGTTCGAGATACCCTGCGTCGTGCCGGACGTGTTCGGCGCCTTTCCGCGCGAGCGCAGATCGACGTTCTGCAGCTCGCCGGCGATCTTCTCGACATTCTGCAGATGCTGCGGCTCGTCGCGGTAAAGCCGCTCGGCCACCGCACGGTTTGCCGGATCGTCGAGGAAGTTCTGCAGGCGGTTCGGCAACACGGGCTGCTTGCCGTCCATCGTGCGCGTCGTCTCGCCGTTCGAGCGCACTTTCGATTGCATGAGATCCCAAAATGACTTCCGGGCCCCAGCCACCGCGTCGGGCGCGTTGCCGACGAAGTTCAGCATCTCGTCCATCGCGGCGCCGGGGTTCTTCGAGGCGATGACGCCCTTCAGCGCGTCTTGCGACCTTTCGTCGCCATACTGCAGATACTTCCCGACCGTGCTCGTGCCCGGCCGTTCTGCCGTGCCCAACTCGCGCTGCATGGCCGTCTCAGCGGTCGTGGCGTTGTCCAGCGTTCGGCGCAGGCCCGCCGCGTTGTCCAGTTCGCCGCGCGTGGCGTTGAAGCGCGGATCGGAGAGCACCGTGTTGTAGCGAGTAAGGTAATCGCGAAGTTGGTCGGGGCGGTCGAGCAGGCCCCGATCCCGGACGTCATGAAGGATCTGATCGCGCACGGCAGAAACAACGCGGTCATCATTGCCCGTCTCCCGCATCAAGGCCTGAAAATCTGCGATCCGCCCCTCATCCGACTGCACGAACTTGCCGGGCACAGCGCTGTCTGGTTGTCGGTACAAGCCCTGCTGACGATCGAGCGTCTGAGCGATGGCCGTCTGCGGGCGCGTGAAGCGGTCGTGGAAATCGACTGTCGCGGCGCGCGCCTGGTCGTAGCTCTGCCGCAACTCGGGCGGCACGGCGTTGTCGAGATAGTTGTCGAGCGCCGTGACGTGTTGCTCGATGATCCGTGCTTCGTTGGTGCGGCCGTTCGTCATTGCCTCGCGCGCGGCGTCGGTGAGCGCGCTGCGCAGGCCCGTCACTTCGTTGATCGGCTGCGTGATCGCCTCTGTAATTGGCTGCCCGTTCGCGTCCATGCGCGGCGGATCGATCGGCACCTGACCGGACAATTCACCCGGAATGTTGGCCTCTCCCGGTTGGAAGCGGCGCGCCTCCGCGGTGGACATGCCGTTGCGTACCCGGTCGAATGCCTGATCGAGCGGCGCCATATCGACTTGCGTGCCGCTGTTGTTGATCGGCTCCCACGCGCGGCGCAGAATGTCTCGCGCACCCTCGCTCGCCACTTCGAGCGCCTGCCGGATATTGGCGCCGCGGCCTTCCGCCGTCATGACGGGGCGAAGCGCCTGCGTGGCGCGCTCAAAATCGTCAGTCGCGTTGGCGGTCTGCACGCTGGCATCGGTCAAGCGACGATCGCGCTCAAGGCTGAGCTCGCTGCGTAGATCGGCAGGGTTGCCGTCGGGCGCTAGTCGCTCCATCGCGTTGTCTACCGCCGCGGTATTGTCGGTACGCCGCTCGATGAACTTGCCCGCATTCGGGCCGGACTGGCGGCCGTATTCGAGCGCCGCAAGCCCGCTGTCGCCGGTGCGGTCCGCGACGCTCTCCTTGAAGCCGGGGATCGTGGTATCGACCCGCCGACCGCCCATGATCGCATCAACCAGGGGCTGCGTATCGATCGGCTGACCGATGGTGCGCGGAAGTATTTCGGCGCTATTCGCCAAGCGATCAACCACCGCGTCGGTGACGTTTTGATTAGCGAAGCTTTCGCGCCTCCCCGCGGTCAAAACTTGCGAAATGTCGCTCAGCGGCTTTCCAACAACTCTCGCGGCGCCAAGCACCCCAGCGCCACCCAGCGCACCGAGGATGTCGAGCGTGTTGTGGGCAGCGCTTCCCTCCTTCGCACCGGCCAAGTGCGAAACCTCGCCCGCCGCAGCGGCACCAGTGCCGGCTGCGAGCGCCGTATTCATCTCCTTACGAACGAACCGCGATGGGTTGATGGCGGCCGGCTCGACAAAGGTTCGCAACAACGGGCTCAATTCGCGAGCCGCTTGCGCGCCCATTTTGCCGGCCTGCACCGCAGCGCCGACAGGCAGCGCGGCTGCGCCGATCTCTTCACCGATACGGGTCAACGCGCGTTCAAGTGTCGTGCTCGGCGGCCGCACTTCTGGGATGGCGCCGAAGCCGCCGAGAGCGTTGTCGATCGACTTGGAGCCGCCGAACGGCGTCTGGCTGACAGGTGCGCCGGCTACGCCCATGACCGCGTTTACGATGTCCACCGGGAGGCCGACGATATTCGCCACACCTTTGCGCGCGCCGCGGGCCAGATAGGCGCCTTGGTCGTTGATCGTCGCCATGACAGCGGGCTCGGCCAAGGCGGTCGCGTCGTTGGCGGGCGTGGCCGTGACCAGGCTGCGCAGCTTGTCCATGAAGCCCACCGGCGCGGCCGGCGTCGGCGCGAGCTTCGCTAGGTCCGCCGCATTGCGCGCTTCCATGGCGCCCGGCTGCTGCACGAGATCACGCTGCGCAGCGGCGCTGACACTGGCGAGATCGGGCGCCGTCGGCGCGCCAAAACGCTTCGCCATAGCCTGCGCCATGACGCCACGATCAGTACCGTCCGGAAACTCGACGATCGATCCGTCTGGTGCTTCGACTTCGATCATTCAATCGCGCCGGTCGCCGGGTTGAATTTGAGGCGCTGCGGTGAGCCGCCGGTGGCGGCGGGCTGGCCAGTACCGATTGCCGCGGCTGCCGGGCGGACTGGCGCGAGAATGCTGCGTCGATCGGCGATGATTTTGTCCAACTGATCCAACGTCGCCGTCGTGCGTGCTGCGTTCCCCGTGAAGCCCCCCGCGCCAAGGGCTTTCGACACCTGTTCGTAGCGGTCGTTAGAGACACGGCCGTTCGGGTCGAGCACCTTCGCAACCTGAGCAGTCAGAAGCGTCTCGAGCATATTCACTGCCGGAATGCTCGGGTCGAAATTCGCGAACTTGCGCGCGACCTCCGGATCGACACGCCCGGCGGCGATATCGTCCTTCAGCTTCTGCATATTGACATTGAACAGCTGACCGACCTCGCCGCCTGCCTGCAAGACGTCCTGCACGGTCCCGCGGATCGAACCCACGATGCCCTGCGAACCAGGGTTCTTCGTGATCAAGCTGCGCAGCTGCTTCGAAGTGCTGTCGGTCAAAGCCAAATCAACAAGTTGGCTATCGATGCTGTTTTTCGTGCTGGCGCCGAGGCCCGTATTATCTTTGTCACCCTGCAGGTTGGCCGAATAGGTCTGCGAGCCCGCCGGAATTTCGGCGCGTGTCTGTGTGTCGATCCAGCGCCCATTGTCATCCATGGTGGCCGTACCGATGGCCCCTGCCGGCGTCTTATAGTTGGCGTTCGTCGGCGCGCGGGTGTCTTTGGCGTAGGGCTGCTTACCGACCGCGTCGGGCGTGAAGACGTTGACCGGGTTGCCGTCCACGACGACGGGCGACACGCCAACGCCCTGCATCGCGACCGCGCGCTGCTCTTCCGCCGGCAGCGTGCCGAGGATCTTCGCTTTTATTTCACTGTCAGTCAGCGGCTTCGCCTGGCCAACCACGGTGCTGCCATCTGGCCGCGCCACCGTTTGCCCCTGGTTAACGGTCACGTTTCCACCGAGCACCGACGGCAAGCCCGTTGCTTCCGTCGTCTGCGCGGGAAGCATAGCTGTCTGGCCATCGCTCAGAACGACAGGCTGCGCAAACTGGCGCGCCAAAGCCCCCTCGTTGTTGATGTTAGCAACGTTCGCCGCCGATCTAGCGCTGACATCAGCGTTGCGCCGCGTCGTAGCATCGTTCTGGTTCTGCGCATAGAAACTAGCGATTGGAGAGTAGTTCCCAACCGCGATATTCTTCCGATCGAAGTCCGGGTCGTTCGGATTATTGAACAGACTAGAAGCGCGCGCTTCCTTCGCGCGTATCGCTGCCGCGTTGGCATAGCCCGCAATGTCGGCCCCGCTCGGCGTGGCAAAAGCTGAGGCCAGATTGTCGAACGCTGAAGCAAGACCTGGGTCGGCGTAGTACCCGTTTCGTCGCACACTAGGCATCGATCTTCCTCTAATGCGCCTGCATCGCGGCGTCAGGCTGCAGTTCTTCGAATTGGCGGAACAGCACACCGCGGCGCAGCACATCGCCGCGAGCTTCGATGCTCGCCCGTCGCACGATGATATCGAGCTCGGAAGCCAGAACAGATGTGTAGTCGATACGGTCCATGACCATCGGCAGGCTTGTAACCGAGGTCACATACTCCTGAGACTTTCCGAAAAGTAAGATTAGGCCCATAGCGGCGCCCATTCCGACGCCCGCGTGTTCGGCAGACAGGATGCTTGCAATGCGCTCTGCGAGGATAGGGGTTGATGCGCGAGCGGCATCCATCATCGCATCAACAGCAGCCTCCGAAACGGTCGAAACATCGGGATGGTTGGTCAGATGCAGGACACAGTTCAGGCCTTGAACCGAGTTGAACAGCACATCGTGCCCGAAGGCGGCCAACGTGAATGACGATGCGGCTTTGCGCGCGTATTGCTCTGCGCTGAAGTCTTCGACTATTTCTGTCATCGGGGCAGTTCATCGAACGCAGCAAAGGATGGTCGCTGCAGATGGACAAATGAGCGTATACGCTCTGTGAGGTGCGGCTGCCCGACGGCCGCCCTTATCGGGTTCGCTGATCGTAGCCGGAAATCGGAAAAACGCCAGCCGGAAGCAGAAACTAATTTCGTATGCTATTAGCGATCGTGAGCGCTCCAAGCATAAGGCAGAAGCGCGACTGAGGACAAAGCAATGCGACAATTCTTTTTTCAATTGGCGATAGCTGCGCTCTTCGCTGCGCCGGCGCACACCGAACCCCTCCTCGCTTCTTCTAACTCGGAATGTCTATCTGCGCGGGAGCAGGCCACTCGAATCGTGAGAACTGCGATCGCCGAGACTGAAAGCCTGAGCGCCTGTTTGCGCCGAAGCGATTTATCCGACGATTGCGGGATGCGGTTTAGGAGCGTGGCAGCAGCGAAACTTTCAACCGATCAAGCGCTGTCGCGGCTACGATCGACTTGCCAGTGAGCCTCCAAGATACCGCGGCAGAAAATTTTTGTAGCGCCACTCGGCGCGGCTTCGGAGTATGGCGTCAAACCGTACCCAGGGGGTAGGTCCGGGCCCCAGCCGGCAAGTGATTTGCGCGATTTCGATGGGGTGGCCGTGTCTGTTGTATCTCGCGTGTATGATGCGGGCACGATACCCTTCTAGCTAAGCATCGGACTATCATCAGCTATCCTGTATCTGCTGAGATACAAAAACGTATCTCGAAAAAAGCATTGTAATACACAGACTTAGCTGCCCTCCATTCGTCATTGCAACGATAGAGGAAGCTATGATGACAAAGCTATTTGACGCCATCGACGCCGACGCTTCGATCGAACGGACACCTGAAGAGCTGCACTACGACGGGCTGTCTGAAACCTTCATCGAGACGGTCGGAGAACTCGGCGCTGACGATCTGACAAAAACTGCAAAGCGGAATCTCACGGCAAAGCTCGCGTCGGACTACTATGCGCTCGCGACCTCCCCAGAACACGCCAAGCACCCGTCGATGCACTACGTCTACGAAGCGGTCATTCGAAGCCATGGCATTGATCCTACGCCGCCGGCTATGAGGGCTGACCGGAAGAAAGCGGAAGCCGCGTTTGAGGCCGATTACCTGCGCGATACGGAGGTTGAGCTAATCAAGGCTCAAAACGCCTTGCGGATGCCGCGGCTTTCTAAAGTGCAGCGCCAGATGCACGAAGACGACGTGACTTTTTACGGTTCCGAACTGATCTGCCATGAACGTTATTTGAAAAGCGCCGCGCTGCGCCGGAAGGCGTCTCTGCTGATTGAAGCGCACGGGATCGACCGCAAGGCGCCGCTGCGTTATCACCGCGAGTAATGCCTGGCCGCCCCGTCGCTTATGCTGCGGGGCGGTTCGCGACATCGGCTAACTGCCGAGCCGCTTCTGCACCCGGATGACTGTCACCGCATGCCAAGGCCCGCCATTCGGCGTGGCAATCTTCCGCTCGTTGAGCGTGGCGGCGATCTTCCGGGCTGACATTCCAGCCAGTTCCTCGAAGATCGGACGAAGCTCAACGGCCCGCGCAGCGGCGGCGTCGCGGTTCTCGATGCCCTTGGCATTGAGGCCGCCGAGCTTCACGCCCTGCGCCTTTTTAGCCGCCAACGCGTCTTTCGTCCGGCGCGAGATCATGTTGCGCTCTTTTTCAGCCAAGGCGGCGTAGAGATGCAGCATGAAAGGGTCCGCATCGGCACCGAGCTCGGCCACGATGAAAGGCGTTCGATGCGACATGAGCCCGCTGATGAAATGGACGTCGCGGCTAAGCCGATCGAGCTTCGCGACAATGATAGGCGCCTTGTGCTGTCTGGCGGCTTTCAGCGCCGCGGCGAGCTGGGGCCGGCGATCGAGCGCGTCGGCTCCCTTCCCGGTCTCGACCTCTTCGAACGTCTGGATCAGATCATAGCCTTCCGCCTCCGCGAACCGCGCCAGGGCGGATTGCTGCGCCTCAAGCCCGAGCCCCGACTTGCCCTGCTGCGCGGTCGAAACTCGGGTGTACGCGATGGCGGTTTTCATGATCGGCCCCTGCTCTGAAACACTGCAACGAACGTTGCTATGTTACGCATACCGGCTGTAACATAGCAAGGGGTATGTTTCACTCAGTCGAATAGACCGCTTGGATCTTCGGCGTCCGCTTCGGCGCGCCGTTGCAGCGCGGCGAGATCAGCTTGCGCTTTACGCGATGCTGCCCGCAATTCGTCGGCGGTCATCTCATGCAGCTCTTTGCCCGCGCCGGCGCCAGGCTCCTGCGCGGCGAAAAAGCCGCCGGCCCGAAACAACGAATTCACCGCCGACGCCTTCGCTGCCGCGGTGGCCTTTGGATCTTTGCAAATCGCCACGGCGGTCCGATACGCGATGACCGCGCCCGTCGTGCGCATCTTATGCGACAACTCGTCCTTGAGGTCGAAATCCGCCACGTCGTCCAAGCCGTCGTCATCGTCGTGATCGATCATGAGAATATCCCCTCGTCATCGGTCTTAGGTTCGTCGTTCCGAGCCTCCAAACGCGCCAACTCGGCCAGTACGGCTGCGCGTTCGGCGAGAAGTCGGGTCTTTTCCGGGCTGTCGGGTCGGCAGGGAGCCTCGCCAGCGAGCAAAATCCGGATTTCCGCATCATTGCGCGCGCGGATGCCCTCGGCGCGCCTGACGCCTCCCGAGCCGGGTTTGTGGGTTCGGTGCCAGGCCTCATGGCGCGCACGCTGCTCAGGCGTCATGGCCGCGAGGCGGGCTGCACGCTTCTCGGCATACTTTTTCTGCTGGCGAAGCTTCGCGTTGAATTTCGCCACGCCCTTTGGGGTTGAGCAATCCACGGCCTGTAAGACATGCCATTGATCGCCGCGAGGTGTCTTCCCGCCATGGATTGCACAGCGGCCGTTCGCCATAGCTGGATTGATGCACGGCTCGCCGTCCCGTCTCCGTGCAGCACCGCAGCGTGTCGCCTTGGCGAAGGCGGCAAGATTGGCGCGCGCCGACGCGCGAGCGATCTGCCGGAAGTCGGCCCCCTTTCGCCATGCGTCACGGCGCGAATTTCTCGAGCGTGGCGCCCTCACGGCACTCTCGCTGATATGCGCTGGTGAGGTAATCCGTTCGCGATCGGCCGACACGCGCTGTCAGGCATCAAGCGCCTGCCGTCAAAACGTATGCCTAAGTGACGGCCCTCGTTCAGACATACAACGGATGCCGACGATTTCTTGCTATCTTCAAAAGAGAGCGGCGAAGCGGGCAGGCAGCGGAGCAAGCCGCCTCTCTTATAGGGTCTAGCTCCGCCGCTCCGCCATTCTAGCTCCGCCTTCAAAACCTGAGTCGTATCAAGCTCTTGCAGCAACATCTCCGCTGCTCCGCCTCTGCTCCGCCGGCCGCTCCGCCTTCTAGCTCCGCCGAACGATTTCAAAGACTTGCAGCCGTAGCTCCGACATGCTCCGCCGCTGCTCCGCCCATACAAACGACATACAAAAACTGAGGCGCGCCGGCAGATATTCGCCGAATTCGTCCCCTCTGTTTCCCGCCGATCTGTCATGCGAACGCCCTCCCCCTCAATCGAATAGGTTGCCAGCGCGAGCTGGCGCAGCATCAAGGCGGCGGACAACCTGAAAGCCCTTCCGCTTTGTTTTGGCGGAATGCACGGCTTCGACGATGTCACCGGAGGCGATCCAGAAGTCGATCATCTCCGCGGCCTTCTCCATGCTAAAGTCGAAGTCCTGCACCATGCGCCGTGCGGCCATGAGCTCGCCCGACCGATACGTCCGGCCCCATGGTTCGCCCGCCGACCAGGCAGACGACATGGCTTCCAGCACCTCAGCCGCCACCACCGGCGTCAGCGCCTTGTCGGGGCCGATCGACTGCTCGCACCGTTCAGGCACCCACGAACTATGGCCATCTTCGAGGCCAACCAGATCGAAGCGGTATGGCTCAGACCAACCGTCGGGACCGTCCTTCTGCTTCTCGCACCACAAACGGCCGACGCTGGCGCCTTCCTTGCGATCCAGCCTGAACACGAAGTCGCCGGCTCCGCGCAGCACTGTCGAGCCTCGCATGTCGCCGTTTTTGCCGGCGTGATGGATGCCGAGCACGGCGCAACGGAACGTCTCCTTGAGCCGATTGCATGCGCGAACGAAGAGCGTCATCTCTTTCTGCAGATTTTCGTCGGCCCCTGGGATCGCTTGCGACACCGTATCGACCACGATCAGCACGGGGCGCGAGCCGATGACGGCGGCCACGGTCCGCAGCAGCCGGTCGATGTCGTCCGCTTCCATAAAATCGATGGTCCGCTCGATCATAACGAACCGATCGCTGTGCGCAGCGAAGTTTCTCTTCTTCAGCCATGCCATGATGCGGTTGCGGAAGCCGAAAGAGCCTTCTGCAGCAATGTAAACCACGACAGTACCAGGCTCGGCGACAATGGCGTCGCCGTGCCACTCGGGCAGCGCATAGGCGATGTGAAGCGCCGCATCGAGCGCGAGGAAGGTCTTGCCGGCGCCAGGGGCGGCGTAAAGAAAACCGACGCTGATCTCGGGGAAATGCCGTTTGATGAGATAGGTGGGCGGCGGCCTGTTGACGATGTCACCGATGCGCAAGATCGGATACGTGTCCGTTTTTGGCTCGGGCGGCGCGGGCGTTGCGACAAATAGAGGTTCTTCGTCGGCGATCACGTCGAAGAAAAGATCGACCTTTCTGAATTCGGACGGATTGCTTCGCTCTGCGAGCTCGAATATCCACGACGCGCCGCGCTTGAAAGGCGGTTTGAACCGACGCCACTCAGCTTCAAGATACTCCGGGCTGTTACCTGGGACAGCCGGCGCGCCGTTCTCGATCCAGCGCTCGGACCACTCGGCGAAGATCTCGCGCGCTTCTTCCGGGTGATCCGGCAGTGCGGCCTTGATGGCGTAGCCGTAGTCCCGCCAAGTCTCGCGCGTCGGAAACGCCTCAGTCGTGTTTGCTGTGGCTTTGACGGCCTTGCGCACCATATCAATTGGCCCGCGCAGCAGGGATTGATTGATATCGTTCGTCGCGCCCTCAGTGATGATCGGCTTCGCGGCCGGGAGGATCGTGCGCAGCTCATTCAGGAAGTCGATCACCTGCTGCGGGCTGAAAATCGACAGCTGCTCGAACGGCACCAGCGGCGTCGTCCACGTGTAAGGGGCTTTCGTCTTCGGATGCACGCCATGCGCGACGAACTGACGGCCGTCGGAAAGGCACTCGACACGCTCGCCGTCGCCGAACATGACGCATTTATATGGCATCGGCGCCGAGAGGCGGATCAGGTAAAGCGCCTTGGGAAAGTTGCCGACGCGGCAAGGCGCTACGTTGAAATGCTTGACGACGGCCATCATGATCAAGCCGGCGAACGTCTTGTCCATCGTGTCGGCATCGATCGCGAGAAGAAGCTCACCTGTCTTTATGCCCGTACCAGCACCCATCAGGTGCCAGCGATCTAAATCATTCTCTTCGACGGACCATTTCAACCAATCGCCAGATAACCACTTGCCATCTCGGCCGCGGATGCCTGGCGTTTTGCCGCGACCATCCTGCTTGGTGCCGACACGGCTGAACAGAGAAGACCGCTCGCTAATCTCGGCAGTTGGCGGGATTATCGGCACCAAGTTGCGATAACCCATGTCCCAAAGTCGTCTAAATTGGTTCATTCCGCCCTCACGCACGACCCGCCACGACGCCGAACGCACGCGCCCAGCTAGGCATCGTGAAAACGACTGCGCGTATTCTGCGTTTGACGCCGCCAGTGTTCAGGGCAATGGCGAGGACCGGCGTCTTGCCATCCGCTAAGGCCGAGCGCATCTCATGCAGCGCAGCTGGCATATCTGAAAGAAGAACGCCCAAGGCAGCACCGGCGGTGCCGTTCCAGGCGATGTCACCGCTTCGAAAGCTATCGACAGCATGTTGGCTCCACAGCTCCCAAAATCTCGCTGAAACTCTCATGGCAGTTGCGGCTCCGACCCGCCTTTCAGCTAGACATGCCGCAGCGTGACTAACGAGGCGATGGATGTCGCATTCGCTGAAACTCGTTGACATGGCGCTGCGCCAAATCTTGTCGCTTACGACGATAATTAAGCGTCCTCCTCGCCCGTAGAGAACGTCATCCGGGATCGGCTGCGAAAGCGCGCAGTCCAAATGTCGGCCGATGCGATCGAAGATCGGGGCCAATCCGGCCATGTCGCCTCGGTGGGGTGCGCAGGCCTGACGTAGGGCGGCAAGGCATGGACCGACAACGGCAGATGCGGTCCTCCCTGAGAATTGGCGCGCCAAATTGCGAGATCGTCGAAGTTTTGAAACGCTCACGATCGCAATCCCGCGGCAGCGACCTCCTTGCGCTTCGCTCGCGCCTCGCTGCCGCGGTCGCGAGGCGTCCAGTCTTTGGCGGAGTTGATCAGTACGATCAGGCTTTGCGTGTCGACGAGCGTGCGGCCGCCGAAGTCTCTCAGCTTGAGCCGTCCTGCATCCGAGAAGCGATAAAGCGTCGTGATCGAGACGCCGGAGACCTCTGCTGCAATCTTCAAACTGAGAAACGCGCGCTCGCGCCAGGGTGTGGAGCCAGCGAGCGCGGCCGGTGACGATAGATTTGAGCGCGGATGGTCAGTGCGTGCCAAGGGGCCGCCCTCCTGAAAAGGAATGCTGGGAGTGCTGCTCAGGAAAACTTGGCGACCAGGAAAGCTTTTTGACGTGAAAGCGCAGCGTCAGGGCAGGATGAACTGATTAGCTATGACAGTCAAGGATAAAATATCAACAAAATCAATGACATACGTTTGAATACGTTCGACATACGTTTAGCTGCGATTTGCTTTGGTAGCAGAACGCTTTGCGCGGGCCTCCTTCCCTCGCGATGACGGTGTCTAAGGCTCTGCGCTATTCAAAAGGTCAATCAGGCTCGACGTCACGACCAGCGTTCTGCCGTAAAGCTTGCGAAGCACCAGCCGTTTGTCGTCGGAAGCTCGATACACAGACGCCACCGACAGCGCGGAAAGCTCGCTGGCGAGCTGCATGGACAGCATTGGGCGGTCCTGCCACCGTGTTTCGGTAATTCCTATGCCGGCGCTGTGGCGCGGCTCTGGCGGGCAGTGCTCATGGTCCTGAGAGGTCGGCATCGGTCAAGCTCATCATTGCGAGTTCGACCGACCCTAGCCTTGCCGTTAGCAAGACCGAAATTTTACTCCGCGGCCTGGGCCAGCGGCTGCTCATCGACGGAAAGAGCATGTTTCCGGGCCAGCTCGTCCGTCATATCGGTGATGAACGCCGAATAGTGCTTCTCGATCATCACGACGCTGGTGTCGTGCAGCGCGGCGACCAAGCGGACCGGCAGGCCGGCGATCAGGCCGCGCACAATAGAGCTGTGCCGCAGTGCATACATGATCGTGTCGGCGGGCAATCCCGACAAAGCGACCGCTTTGTCCCAACGCTTCGATGTTTCCGAAGAAACGCCCCAGGGGCGCCGCGTGTCCTGGATCCAACGCGGCGGACTGCCGACGCGCTTGTAGACCCAGCGGATAAGCAGGCGCTCGCTACCAGCGCGGCGGGTGACCAGCGGCGCGAGCCGGGCCATGGCGCCGGCATCGATTGGGATCGCGGCGGGCGGGTGTGGCTTCCGCTTCCGGCCTTTCCTCGAGCTGGGCATCATGACGCGCCCCTTAGCAACCTGAACGTCCGCGACGGTCAAGCGGGCGATCTGCGAGAAGCGAGCGCCGGTGACGGCCGCGATGAACACGACGTACCCGAGATCCTCATCGACCTCGAACGACGCCGCGACGATCGCGCGGACCTGCCCGTCGTTGAGCAACTGCATACGCGCCTCATCTTCAATCGGCTCGTTGCGCGTGCCGGCCTTGATCTCCGTCGAGATATGACCGGGGATTTCTTTTCTGTGACGGGTGGCGGCAGCATTCAACGCGGCACGAAGATCCCCCACCATGCGATTGCGCGAGGAGGGCTTCAGCGGCGCAAGCTCGACGGCCGGTGCGACCTTCGGTTTGCGCGGCTTTGTCGTCCTTTTCGACTGCCTGTTCGGGGGCATGCGTTTCAGCTGGCCGACCCACTCCTCGATCGCTTTGTCGGTCACCTGTGCCAGGCGCATTTTCGCGAACTTGCTGTCAGGCGGCAGATGCGCCAGCAGGGCCGACACGGATGTGTCTTTTCCGCCAGCAGCCTTCCGGCGCTGCACCTCATAAGCCTCAACGACGGAGCGCACAGTCGGGACGGCCGCGGCACGATCGGCCTCCCTGCTTGCCTCAATAATGGTGGCTTGCTGCCGTCCCCATGTGAGCGCCGCCGAGACCGCCGCCGTGTAGGACAGCGATTCGCCAGCATCGGCATCGCCGTCGGCCACTGATCCGAGCCGTTCTTCGATCCGGTCGCCGTCGATGACCACTTTGACGACCCAGGCAGAGAGGCTTTTTCCCTTCCGATAGCCGAGCGATACGCCGCCGCGCCCGCCGCTCACTCCCACCCAGTAAGGGTTCTTACGCGGCTGCAGCTTCGCGCGCTTAGCCGGCGTGTCGATTTGCGGAGCCTGCGTCGTTCCGGGCGGCTTCGCTTGCTTCGAGGGGGCGGTCATAGGTTTTCCCACACAGACGCCCCACATAGAGGGCTATGAATGTGGAGGATGCCTAGGAGACCCGAAAACGAAAAGCCTTTTGTTTTCAGTCCTCCTGCACATCCTCCACATCCAAAAATCGTGCGGAAGCCAATATTTCTCCATTGGTAATGGAGAGGTCGACAGTTCAATCCTGTCTGGCAGCACCATCATTTCTCTCGAAATATCAATAGCCTGCTGAAAGGCTTGGGGTTTTTGCTTCGCTCCTGTTACATGGGAGTGTTGCATTGACGGTTTTGAGAATGGTCTCGCTGGTAAAACGAAACGGCTCGGACAACTGGTATTACCGCCGCGTCATTCCTGCCGATGTTCGGCGCATCCTTGAACAGCTGCCTCGCCGTTCATGGCCTAAGGGCTGGTACAAGGCCGAGATATTCCTTTCCACCGGAACCCCCGATCGCAACCTCGCGAAGGCCAGAGCCGCCGACATCGCCGCTGACGTAGAAAAGCGCCTCACTGCGCTCCGCGATGGCCCGAAGCCTCTGACGGTAAAGCAGGTCTCGGCGCTGTCCGGCGCTGTGTACCAAGCGTTCGCGGTCCAATTGGAGAACAACCCCGGCCTGACATCGGGCCAATGGCTTGACGTGGCAGCGGCCAATGAAGCCGCGCAGAAGGGCAAACTCAGTCTAGGCTCGCGCCTTGCCATCGCACCGAGCGGCGATGAGCGGCGTGAAATGGACATGGAGAGCAGGTTCGGGCCAATCGTTGACGCGACCCTGAAACACCACGGGGTATTCACGACTGAACACAGCCGTTGGCTGGTTGTTGAGGCCGTCGCCCGCGACCTAACGGTTGGCGTGAGGAAGCTCGCAAGAAACGCTGACGGCGATTTCACGCCAGATGGGTATGCGATCCGTTTCCCTGCCATCACGGAGCTGCAAGGCGCGACCGCTCCGCAAGCCGGTGCCACGACCGGGAAGTCGCTCACCGGGCTTGCTGAGGCTTGGCACACCGCCGCATTGGCCAGAAAGGTTCGCAAGCGTGACGCCAAGCGATGGAAGGCCGTCGTGTTGCGCTTCAAGGAGTGGCTCAACCACGATGACCTATCCCGCGTAACGGCGGAACGGGTCCAAGCATGGGGCGACGAACGCAACGCCAACGGTATCGCACCGAAGACCATCAATGACACCGACTTCTCGGCGCTGCGAGCTGTGTTCGCGTGGGGCGTGAAACGTAGCTGGCTGACGACCAACCCGGCTGAGGGCGCAAGGATTGAAGGTCGCGGCAAGAAGCGAACCCGCGAACCATGGTTCTGGCAAGAGGAGATAGCCGCAATTCTGAATGCGGCCCTCGCAGTGCAAGGCTCAAAGCGGGAGAATCCGAAGACGACCGCCGCAAAGCGATGGGTGCCGTGGCTCTGTGCTTATTCAGGAGCGCGAGTGGTTGAAATGATACAGCTCCGCAAGGAAGACATCAGGCGCGAGCTTGGAGGTTGGGTTGTCCGCATCAATCCTGAGGCCGGAGACACCAAGACTAACGATTTCCGCGATGTGCCTGTCCATGACCATTTGATTGCTAACGGGTTCCTAGACTTCCTTGAAGCCGCCAAGCCCGGACATTTGTTTTGCGATGTGGGTAAGGACGGCACCACGACAGGACCGGCCGATGGCGTCTATGGCCGCATTCGTTCTATGGTGCGGAAGGTCGTGAGCGACCCCCGCGTCCAGCCCAACCACGCCTGGCGCTACACGTTCAAAACTCACGGGCATGACGCCGGACTGAACGACCTCACGATTGACGCCATCTGCGGCCACGCTGCGCGAACAATGGGCGAGGCTTACAGAGGCGTTACGGTGCGGAAGCGCATGGAAGTGATGGCTCAGTTCCCGCGATATAGACTTGAAGCCGTTACGCAAGAGAACGCCGCCTAAGCAATTTATAAGTGCAGCAAAAATCCGAGACGGAACCTTTCATCTGGCGCGGGGCGTTTTTCCCCCGTGCCGCCCGGTTGAGCTGACGACGTTGTTGTAGGAAGCAGAAGGTCACCACGCCGGTCAGCACTAAGATAGCGGGTAAACAAAACGGTCAGGTTCTCCCCGAAATCGCCGTTCTTTCAAATATCGCTTGGATGTTTTGGAGTGTCCCGTCTCGGCCCGGCACCGTCATCAGCATCAGAAGCTGATCGCCCTTCAAGCCGAGATTTAGGAAGAAAGGTTTTCCGCCATACGCCCCGGAGGTCTGATCCCAACTTCCTTTGCCTGCTATGAAAGTCTTTCCCTGAGAAAAGCTTTGCCGAACGGTGGCAGACCACCCGTTGTTCGACTTGACGGTGAAATCCGCACCGTTGTTTGCAACGAGGATACGACAGTCCGCGCACGTTCCTGCGTTAGAGGCGATTTGATGCCATTCGCCTTGCACAGGTTTCCAAGAAGCGGATTCAGCCTTCAACGTCGCGGGCAACGTTGTTGCAGTAGCGAAAAGACAGGCAAAAGCTAAGCAACGCATATTAGCTCCAACTATGTTTTTTTGCCGTGACAACCGACGACATGCGACTAGCCCCTGAGCAAGTCATGGGGTGATTGTACCGGAATGGTGTTTAGGTCGAATGAGGCCATTGCATCGAATGCAGTCAATGTAGTGGTTAGCGCCGCTGGATCTTGCGCAAAAATCTGAGA
>NZ_JBIISY010000044.1:0-34580 GCF_044340795.1 Tardiphaga sp. | reverse complement strand
TGGAGGGCTAGCGCCCGCTAACGAAGCTGGAGGGGGCGCGCCCACCCTGCACGTCCACGACTACGTGCGCGGCGCGATATCGCCCCTCGCCCAGCCTTCCTTCGTCGCGGCGCGAAAATCCTCGAACGTACCCGCCTCGATCGCTGCGCGAATTCCCTGCATCAGCGTCTGGTAATAGGCGATATTGATCTCCGACAGCAGCATGGCGCCGAGCGTTTCGTTCGCGCGCACAAGGTGATGCAGGTAGGCCCGCGAATAGTTGCGCGCCGCCGGCCACGGGCTTTCTTGATCCAGCGGACGCGGATCGTCCTGATGCCGCGCATTGCGGATATTGATCTGGCCATGGCGCGTAAACGCCATGCCGTGGCGGCCGTTACGGGTCGGCATCACGCAGTCGAACATGTCGACGCCGCGCGCCACTGCTTCCAGAATGTCTTCGGGCGTGCCGACGCCCATCAAATAGCGCGGACGATCCGTCGGCAGGATCGGCGCCACTTCCTCGATCATTGCCAGCATGACGGCCTGCGGCTCGCCCACCGCGAGGCCGCCGATGGCATAGCCGTGGAAGCCGATATCGATCAGCCCGCGCGCGCTGGCATGGCGCAGCGCCGGCACGTCGCCGCCCTGCGCGATGCCGAACAGCATGTAGCCGTCGGGCGCGTTCTCGAAGGCGCGCTTGCTGCGCTCGGCCCAGCGCAGCGACAGTTGCATGGCGCGCTCGATCTCGACAGGCTCCGCCGGCAACCGCACGCATTCGTCGAGCTGCATGGCGATGTCGGAATTCAGCAGCCGCTGGATCTCCACCGCGCGCTCCGGCGTCAGCTCGTATTTGGCGCCATCAATATGCGAGCGGAAGGTAACGCCCTGCTCCGTCACTTTTCGCAATTGCGCCAGCGACATCACCTGGAAGCCGCCGCTGTCGGTCAGCATCGGTCCATTCCAGGTGGTGAACGTCTGCAGGCCACCGAGCGCGGCGATGCGCTCCGCACCCGGCCGCAGCATCAGATGATAGGTGTTGCCGAGCACGATATCCGCCCCGGCATCGCGCACCTCGCGCCAGTGCAGGCCCTTCATGGCGCCGATGGTGCCCACCGGCATGAAGGCCGGCGTCCGCACCACGCCATGCGGCGTGTTCAGGCGGCCAAGGCGCGCGGCGCCATTCGTGCCGAGCAGTTCAAAGTGATTGGCGACAGTCATTGCGGGCTTTCGTTACGGAACAGCAGGCTGGCATCGCCATAGGAGTAGAAGCGGTAGCCTGTGGAAATGGCATGCGCATAGGCCGCCTTCATGGTGTCGAGGCCGGCAAAGGCGGAGACCAGCATGAACAGCGTCGAGCGCGGCAGATGGAAGTTGGTGAGAAGGATATCGACGGCGCGGAAACGATAGCCCGGCGTGATGAAGATCGCGGTGTCATCGGCGAACGGCTTGATGACGCCATCCTCGCCGGTCGCGCTTTCCAGCAGGCGCATCGAGGTCGTGCCGACAGCGACGATGCGGCCACCGGCGGCATGTGCTGCATTCAGCGCATCAGCTGTCTCGCGCGTGATCGATCCCCATTCCGAGTGCATCTTGTGCTCGGTGGTATCGCCCACCTTCACCGGCAGGAACGTCCCTGCGCCCACATGCAGCGTCACGCGATGCAGCCCGACGCCACGCTCCTTGAGCTTCGCTTCCAGCGCCGGCGTGAAATGGAGTCCCGCCGTCGGCGCGGCGACGGCGCCTTCATTGACGGCGAACATGGTCTGATAGTCCGCGGCATCCTGCTCGTCGGCATCGCGCTTCGACGCGATGTAGGGCGGCAGCGGCGGCGCGCCGAGTTCGGCGATCGCCTGATCGAGAGCCGGGCCATGGAACGTGAAGGCAAACGTCACTTCGCCTGCCTCGCCCTTGGCCTCCACAGTCGCATCGAGATGGCCGAGCAGGCAGACGCGGCCTTCATTGCCGAAGCGCACGATATCGCCGGGGGCGAGCTTCTTCGCCGGCTTCACGAAAGCCTGCCAGCGCGAAGCATCGACGCGTTTGATCAGCGTCGCTTCGATCTTCGGCTCGGTGTCGCGCGAGATGCGACGGCCTGTGAGCGATGCTGCAATTACCTTGGTGTCGTTGACAACGAGCTGATCGCCCGGCTTCAGCCAGTCCGGCAGATCGCCAACGGTGTGATCTGCCACCGCCTGTCCCGGCTGCACGACCAGCAGACGCGCAGCCTCACGCGGTGACGCCGGGCGAAGCGCGATGTTTTCGGACGGAAGCTCGAAATCGAATAGATCGGTGCGCATGGTCTCGGGGCCGCAAAACGTGGATGCCCGGCACATCAAGCGAAGCGATGCTTCGCGCAATGGCCGGGCATGACGTCGTCAAAGATGGTGAGCTATCAGGCAGCCTTGTCGGCCGCCATATAGGCCTTCACGATCTTGTCCGGATTCTGCACGGGCTCGCCGCGCTTGATCTTGTCGACATTCTCCATGCCTTCGGTCACCTTGCCCCAGACGGTGTACTGCTTGTTCAGGAACGAAGCATCGTCGAAGCAGATGAAGAACTGGCTGTCGCCGGAATCCGGGCTGGCTGCACGGGCCATCGAGGTGGTGCCGCGCACATGCGGTTCAGCGTTGAATTCGGCCTTCAGCTTCTTGCCCGAGCCGCCGGTGCCGGTGCCCTGCGGGCAGCCGGTCTGCGCCATGAAACCGTCGATGACGCGATGGAACACGATGCCATCATAGAAGCCTTCACGCACCAGTTCCTGGATGCGGGCGACATGGCCCGGGGCCAGATCCGGGCGCATCTCGATGGTGACGTTGCCCTGGGTGGTTTCAAGGATCAGAGTATTCTCGGTGACAGCCATGCTTTTCTCTCGACTGGTTTGGGTTGGTTTCGGCGGTCGTCGAACCGCACTCGGAACGGGCGTCCAGCGACAGCGTCGCCTAGTCCCCCGCTAAATGGCATTGGTGAGCACCGTTGCAAAGTCTCCATCACCGCCATTCTGTAGGCGATGCTGTCGGCCTCGGACGCACCCGGTGTCTCGAAGGTAATCCGCGGCCGGCCAAGAAGTTCGCCGTCGCGTTTGAAGCTGAACAGCACGGTGATCTGCATGCCGGGATGGCCGCGTGGCAATTCAGGCCGGCGCCAGCATCCCTTCAGCCGTTCGAACATCCCGTCCAGCGTGCTCACCGCCTCGGCCTGCGCCGAAGCGGTATCTAACTGAACGGGGACGATCAGCATCGACGCTGCGAGCAGGACGATATGTCCGCGTCGCAGCATCACGCCTTACTTGATGTCGGAAGCGACCTGGACCTTGACCATCTTGTCCGGGTCGGTGACGGCACCCGAGGCCGAGCCCGGAGGTGCCTTCTTCAGCTTGTCCACGACGTCCATGCCCGACACGACATCGCCGACCACGGTATATTTGCCGTTCAGCGACGAGCCGTCCGCGAACATGATGAAGAACTGCGAATTGGCCGAATCCGGATCGCCTGCACGCGCCATGCCGACCACGCCGCGCTTGTACGGCACCTGCGAGAATTCGGCCTTCAGGTTCGGATATTTCGAACCACCGGTGCCGTTGAAGTTCTTGCCGTCGCCGGTCTGCGCCATGAAGCCATCCATCACGCGGTGGAACGGCACATTGTTGTAATAGCCCTCGCGTGCCAGCAGCTTGATGCGCTCGGCATGCTGCGGAGCGATGTCCGGACGCAGCTTGAACACGATCCGGCCCTTGGTCGTGTCGATGACGATGGCATTGGCCTTGTCGAGACCGGCCGGCAGCGGTGCTGCGGCCGGAGCCTGCGCAGCGGGCGCCTGCGCGAAAGCGGGAGCGGCCGACAGCAGCACGGCAGCGATGGCGATGGTACGGATCATGGAAACTCCGGATGCAGGAATGCCCGATGGGCGTTCAGTTCAGGTCGCGAATTTGGTCTTCAGGCTCGTGGCGACAGCCTCCGGCACGAAGGCCGAGACGTCGCCGCCCATGGCAGCGATCTGCCGGACCAGTGTGGCAGTGATCGGGCGAACGCCCACCGACGCCGGCAGGAAGACGGTCTTCACGTCGGGCGCCATGGTCTGGTTCATGCCGGCGATCTGCATCTCGTAATCGAGGTCGGTGCCGTCACGCAGGCCGCGGATCATGATGGTCGCACCGATCTTCTCGGCCGCCGTGATGGTGAGATTGTCGTAAGTGGTGCAGTCGAAATCGCAGCCGGCAGCCTTCGCCACGGGGCCGAACACGTCTTTCACCATCGCCAGCCGTTCCTCGGTGGAGAACAGCGGCTTCTTGCCGGGATGGACGCCGATGGCGACGACAAGCTTGTCGCAGAGGCCGACGGCATTGCGGACCACATCGAGGTGGCCATTGGTCACGGGATCGAATGATCCGGGATAGAGCGCGATACGGGTCATGTCTCCGTCCTAGCCTGCCCAAGGTAGCCCCGCAAGCGCCGTTGGTTCCCTCCAGGGCGCCCCGTCACGGCCACAATATTTTTCGTGTCCGCTCGAACCGGAATGCCGGTCACGGCGTCTATTGAGCATCTGGGACGGCACTGAAAACACACGCTTTTCAGCGAATTGTGTCGTCGCGGACGGATGGACGAAACACAGGCCGGGCGTGATGAAACCGGTTTGCCGAGACCACGACAATCTCCCGAAACCGGCCCTGATTAATCAGGCAGGCACAGGGACCGCCAAACAACCGGGGCAAAATGCCCCAACCGACAGGGGACCGTCATGATCAAGGCTCTTTCCGCTATCGCGATTGCTGCTTTCATTGCCGCCGCCGTCACCATCCTTCCCGGCTTTGCGCCGCGGGTCGAAGCGTCGGTTCCGGTGGCCCTCGCCAAGGCCGACCGCCTGGACGTCAAGCAGGTCGGTCGCGCCTGTTCCGAACAGGCCTGGCCGAATTTCGAAGCCTCCTGCCTGCGCAACGCGGCCACCAAGGTCATCAACATCCGCGAAGTGCGCGTGGTGACGACAGATCGTCACTAGGAAATTTCCATCATCCCGCATGAGAAAGCCCGCGGCATCACCGCGGGCTTTCTCATTCAACGAAGCCGTCATCGACGGGTCTGGCAAGCTTGTTGCTTGGTCCTTGTCCATCAGAGGACCCCAGATGACGTTCATTCCTGCGCGCTACAGCCACCTCACCTTCGGTGTGATCCAGTCCGGCCTGACCAGCGGCGTATCCGCCGCCGTCGCCAGTGTTCCGTTCTGGCAGGAACAGTCCTTTCTCGTGCACTGGCTGTCGGCCTGGTCGATCTCCTGGCTGATCATGCTGCCTATCGTTATAATGGCAGCGCCCGTCATCAGGGCATTCGTGCACCGGATGACGCGGGAGTATTGAACGCCCGGCAACCAACTGCGCGGCGCTAACGATCTCCGCGACCGACTATCTGGGCTGATGGATCACTCGCCGGAGATCGCCATGATGGAGATCGAGCGTAACAAGGCCAATGTCGTCGCCTTCTATGAGCTCATGTTCAACGAATGTCGCCCGCGTGAAGCGATCTCGCTCTATGCCGGCGACAGCTACACCCAGCACAATCCGCATGTCGTTGACGGCATCGACGGCTTCATCGCCTATTTCGAGCGCATGGCCCGTGAATGGCCCGGCAAGCGCGTGGAGATCCGGCGCGTCATTGCCGAGGGCGAGTTCGTTGTCGTGCATTGCCTGCAGCACTGGCCCGGTGATCAGGACTATGCCGCCATCGACATCTTCCGGCTGACGCCGGAGGGGAAGATCATCGAACACTGGGACGTCCTGCAGACGATCCCCGTCGAGTCGCAAAACCCCAACGGCATGTTCTGAACACGCATGGCGGTGCGCTTTAGCGGACCGCCTCAGCGGGGAGCGAAGCCTTTCCGAAACACGCGACCAGCATCTCGGTGAGTACCCTCACCTTCCGTGCGGGATGCTGGCTCGGAGGCCGGATGACATAGACACCGGCGGGCGGCGGCGGATAGCGCGTCATGACCGGAACGAGCGCGCCGGAAGCGACATGTTCGTCGGTGATGCCATCCGGAAGCCAGGCAATGCCGAGTCCTGCCAAAGCCGCTGCCATCAGTGCTGTCCCGTTATCGGCCTTGAAGCGGCCCTGCGGGCGAACCGTCACGATCTTGTCACCATCGGTGAATTGCCAGGCTTCCGTCCCCTGCATCAGCGCCTCATGCGCAGAGAGTTCGTCCGGATTCTCGGGAGAACCACGCGCCTTGATGTAGTCCGGACTCGCGACGAGCTTTCCGTAGAACGGCCCGACATGGCGCGCGATCAGGTTGGAATCCTGCAGATAACCAAAGCGGATCGCACAGTCGAAGCCCTCGGTGATGATATCGACGAAGCGATCGCTATAGACGGTGTGGATGTGGAGCTGCGGATGCTGACGCGCCATCTCCGCGAGCACAGGCGCCAGATGGGTGGGCCCGAAGGTCAGCGGCACCGCAACGCGCAGGCGCCCGCACAATTCGCCGTCCGGCAGGATCAGCTCGCGCGCGGTGTCGATCTCGGCGCAGGCGCGAGCCGCATGATCGCGAAACAGGACGCCGGCTTCCGTGAGCGCGGCGCCACGCGTGTTTCGCGCCAGCAACTGAACGCCGAGTTCCGTTTCAAGCCGCGCGAGTTGCCGGCTGACGATGGACTTGGAGACACCGAGCCGGCGTGCGGCGGATGACACGCCCCCGGCATCGGCCACTTCGACGAATGTCCTGAGCTCTTCGATATCCAATCCGGCGTTCCCCATTTTGCGACACAGCTTGGCACCCGAGAGCCCTACCGCACGAGAAACCGGAATGACAGTTTCCGTCTCGCTGCCGGCGCATGTCTCCCGGCAAACCAACCCTACACACACCGGCAGCAGAGGATGACTTCATGACCTTTCGTAACGGCCTTGCATCGCTTCTTCGCCCCGAAGACTCGGTCCTCGTTCTGATCGACCACCAGCCCTACCAGCTCGCCAATCTGAACAGCCACGACCCGCATGCTGTCGTCAATGCCTCGGCCGGCCTGGCCAAGGCCGCCAAGCTTTTCAATGTTCCCACGATCCTGACCAGCGTGATCGCGGCCCGCGGCGGCCTCATCTTCCCCCAGATCACCGATGTGTTTCCCGGCCAGGAGGTGATCGACCGGACCTTCATCAACACCTGGGAGGACCCGAAGGTGGTCGACGCCGTCAAGGCGACGGGCCGCAAGCAACTGATCATTGCAGGCCTGTGGACCGAGATCTGCGTCGCAATGCCTGTGATTCAGGCCCTCGGCGAAGGTTGGGATGTCACGGTCATCACCGATGCGTCGGGCGGCACCTCGGTGGAGGCGCACGAGGTCGCCATCCAGCGCATGATCGCGGCCGGTGCCAACATGATGACGTGGCTCGCCCTCGCCGCCGAGTGGCAGCGGGACTGGGCGCGGCTCGAAACCGCCGGCAAGATGACGGAAGTGCTCGGCCAGCACGCCGCCGGCAGCGGCATCGCGTATTTCTGGGAGCAGCAACTGCTCAACACGCCGGTGCCGAAGACCTGACGCAAACAGGCATGACGATGGCGATGGCGGGTGCGGCACAACAACGCACGCGCCATCGCGCGTTATCATCCCCGTCTATGGTCGTCTGATCCGATGCCATCCACCACCTCGACACGTCAATCTGGAGACACCTTCATGGAAATCGGCATCGACAGTTTTGCGGCCATCCTTCCCGATCCCGCCACCGGCCAGCTGCCGTCGGCGACCGACCGCATGGCCGATCTTCTCGCGGAAGTCGAAGTGGCCGACCGCGCCGGGCTCGATGTCTTCGGCATCGGCGAGCATCACCGCGCCGAATTCCTCGATTCCGCGCCCGCGATCATTCTGGCCGCCGCAGCAGCACGCACCGAGCAGATCCGTCTGACCAGCGCGGTGACGGTGCTGAGCGCCGCCGATCCCGTGCGCGTCTTCCAGGAATTCGCCACCCTCGATCTGATCTCGAAGGGCCGCGCCGAACTCGTCGTCGGCCGCGGATCGTTCGGTGAGGCTTATCCGCTGTTCGGCATGGACCCGCGCGACTATGACGCCCTGTTCGCGGAGAAGCTCGACCTGTTTCTGAAGCTCGGCGCGAGCAAGCATCCGATCTGGAAAGGCCGTTTTCGCGCAGCGCTTGAAGGCCAGGGCGTCTATCCCCGCCCCCATCAGGCGCGGCTGCCGGTCTGGATCGGCGTCGGCGGCACGCCGGAATCCTTCGTGCGCGCCGGCACGCTCGGCCTGCCGCTGATGGTCGCGATCATCGGCGGCACCTTCGAACGCTTTCGCCCGCTCGTCGATCTCTATCGCGACGCCGGTGCCAAGGCCGGTCACAGCCCCGACAAGCTGAAGGTCGGGGTGCATGCGATGGGTTTTGTCGGCGAGACCGACGCTGCGGCCCGGGATGCGTTCTTCCCCGGCTGGGCGCATCTGACCGCGAAGATCGGCCGTGAGCGCGGCTGGTCGCCGCCATCGCGCCAGCAGTTCGACGCCATGGCCGGCCCGGAAGGCGCATTCCTGGTCGGCGCGCCCGCGACGGTGGCGGCCAAGATGTGTCACGCCGATGACGCTCTCGGTGGCGTCTCGCGCATCACCTTCCAGATGAGCACCGCCTCGCTCGAAACCGCCGCCATGAAGCGCTCGATCGAATTGCTGGGCACCGAAGTCGCGCCGATCATTCGGGCAGCCTGATCATCTCCTGAGCGGTTCCACGCCAGGCACGACACGCACGGTGGCCGGCGTCGATCCTGTGCCGGCCATCGAAGCTTGCTCGCAGCGCAGCACACAGGCATATGCAACCAGACTGCTGCGCGCGCCGGGCTGATCCTTCCGGCACATCAACGAAAGAGGTTTCATGGCGGACGCTTCCGGTTTCAATCTGGGACACGCAATCGTCCTGCTGGGTGCGGCTACCGTCGCAGTGCCTCTTTTCAAGCGCCTCGGGCTCGGCTCCGTGCTCGGCTATCTCACTGCCGGCCTCGCCGTGGGTCCATTCGGCCTCGGCCTGTTCAACGATCCCGAGACCCTGCTGCACACCGCCGAACTCGGCGTCGTCATGTTCCTGTTCATCATCGGGCTCGAGATGCGCCCGTCAAAACTGTGGAAGCTGCGGCGACAGATCTTCGGCCTCGGCGCCGCGCAGGTGATCACCTGCGGCTTCCTGCTGACGCTGGTCGGCATGGCCGCCGGCCTCGCCTTCCCCGTCGCCATGATCGGCGCCATGGGCTTTGTGCTGTCCTCCACCGCCGTCATCATGCAGCTGCTGGAAGAGCAGGACGAGACCTCCTCGCCCGAAGGCCAGCGCGCCATCGCGATCCTGCTGCTGGAGGATCTCGCCATCGTGCCGCTGCTGGCGCTGGTCGCCATCTGGGGCGCCGCCGGGGCCCCCGAAGCCGCAACCACCAAGCCGGCATGGCAGAGCATCGGCATCGCCCTTGCCGGCCTCGCCGCGCTCCTGGCCGCCGGCCGCTGGCTGCTCGATCCGTTCTTCCGCATCATTGCGCGTGCCGGCGCGCGCGAAGTGCTGACCGCCGCCGCCTTGCTGGTCGTGCTCGGCGCCGCCGTGTTCATGCAGAGCGTCGGCCTGTCTATGGCGATGGGCGCCTTCCTCGCCGGCGTGCTGCTGTCGGAATCCAACTTCCGCCATCAGCTCGAAGCCGATATCGAGCCGTTCCGCGGCATCCTGCTCGGCCTGTTCTTCCTCAGCGTCGGCATGTCGCTGAATCTCAGCATCGTCGCCAGTGAATGGATCATGGTGCTGGGCGGTGTCGTCGCCTTCATGATCGTCAAGGCGATCGGCATCTATGTGATCGCGCGCGTCGCCAAATCAGATCACGCCGCGGCCACCCATCGCGCCGCATTGTTCGCGCAAGGCGGCGAATTCGCCTTCGTGCTCTATGCCGCGGCGCTCGCCGCTGGCATCTTCGATGCCCGCGCCTCCGCGGTCATGAGCGCCATCGTGATCCTGTCCATGGCGCTGACACCGATCGTGCTGCTGGTGCATGGCAAGATGCGCCGCGATGCGCCGGTGTCTCTCGATGGCATCGACAAGGCCGACGGCCTGCGCGGCCGCGTGCTTTTCATCGGCTTCGGCCGCTTCGCCCAGGTGGCGAGCCAGGCCCTGCTGGCGCGCAATGTCGAACTGTCGGTGATCGAGAACGACGTGGACATGATCCGCGCCGCCGGCACCTTCGGCTTCAAGGTCCATTATGGCGACGGCACCCGCCTCGACGTGCTGCACGCCTCGGGCGCCGCCACCGCGGAGGCGATCCTGATCTGCATCGACAAGCCGGAGGCCGCCGACCACATCGTCGAACTGTGCCGCTCGGAATTTCCGCTGGCAAAACTCTATGTCCGCTCCTTCGACCGCGGCCATTCGCTGCGGCTGATCAAGGCCGGCGTCGAATTCCAGATCCGCGAGACCTTCGAGTCCGCGCTGCTGTTCAGCGAAGCCGTGCTGACCGGCCTCGGCCTCGATGAGGACGAGGCCCGTGAAGCCATCGCCGACGTCCGCGAACGCGACGCCCAGCGCGTCGAGCTGGAAGTCATCGGCGGCCTCGAAGCCGGCCGCAAGCTGCTTCGCGGCAATGCGGAGACGCCGGAGCCGAGCCCGTTCTTCAAGACGAAGCCGGCGAAGGTGGAGAGTACAGATGCGAGCGCGCTGGGGGCAGCCAAGTCGTAGGCCGGATCGACACGCGAGCCATCGACCACCGATAGCAAAACTCTTGCCGTGGGCGACGTCGATCATTGCCCCGGCTCGGCGCGACACCTCAAATGGAGAAGTCAGGCATGACGATTCCATCGATCGGATCCAGCCGCTCCAACCTCTCGACCAGTCCCGGCCAGGCGATCCAGAAAAGCTCGATCGCCGTGTCTGCGTGGATTTGAGAATCCACCCGAAGCCATACTTCCTGTGAGGAGCCGCCGCGCAAGACGTGGATAACGATGCATTTGCGCACGTGATCGAAGCGAGGCGAGCCCAGCAGCCTCTCCGATTGATGGCATACGACATGCGACAGCGCATATCGATTGCGCCCGGCGGGCGCCTCGCGATTTCCCATTGCTCATCCTTCGTAGAACTTTTGAGTGCACGAATCCGCGGCCCGCGACCCATGCGGCGGGCTGAAGGATTTCTACGAAGGGCTGAGCTATGGAGGGGTCATTCGATTTCCAGAATGCACGATCGCTATAACCATCTCGCAATAGCGAAACCGTTTCTCCGGCACTTGATGTTCATCAAGTCCTGGATCGGTCACGACGACATTCGCATCCGCGCTGTCGAACAAGGTCAATGCGCGGCCATGTTCCACGCAAAGCCGATGGTGATTGCTGAGTTACGGAAGGAACGCGATCGAACACCCCTACAGACACCACTGCCGTCCGGCCTGGTCGCCTCGCGGTGTTCGCGCCATCCAGTAACGGCTATCCCGGCGCCTCGCGCGATCGCATTTCCTTGACGATCTTCGCCTCGGCGTCCAGTGCACTCCGTGACAAGCCGACCTTGCGGATGAGCTGGGCAGCCTCCTTGACCGACAGGCCATGCTTGAATGCGAGAAAGTCCGACGTGTATCCACCGTCGACAGTTATAGCCGAACGCGCACCACCACTCACAACCTGCACCCCTGCCTGACACGCCCTCAACTCGGCAAGGTCGCAGTATACGCCGGTCGTGCAACACCCATATGGGGTAAGCCGACGGGATCCTCGATCACAAATCCGAGTGATGGCTAAAGTTGCAGAACCCGGACTTTCCGGCGGGATTTTTGCATTATGTGCTGCCGTTCGGCGCAGACAATTTCAGCCGACGCCTCCGGCATGCCCAAATAGCGTCAAGCCTCGCCCTGGGCTGAGTGGCCGGACACGCAGTCGCCTCCACCGGGCAGCGGATCAGCCGCGCCCTGTCGGTGACCGGCATGACCTGGTCACTGCCTTCCACCGGGAATAAGGCGGTCCGCTTGCCATTGCGGTTGCTCACCGACATCGCGACGATGCCCTTACCGCCCCGGCCGCGGTGATACTCGTGCCATCATCGGCACGGCGGATAGCCGAAACGGCTGATCATTTCTTGTCCAGAGATTGTCGTGAAGTCGAGCGTCTCCATCAGGCGATTACTGACGAGATAACGCTTGAGTGCAGGTCGATACGTCTTCAACATTTGCGCGGTGTATTCTGGCATGATGCCGCGATGTCTGTTGCCGCCGGCGTGAAAGGCGAGCGATGCGCCGGGCGCGATGCAAACATTGCGCACCGAAAGAAACATGGTGCAGGCGGAAGGGCAATGCGTGTCGATCCGGAAGCGCTCACCGGATGCACTGTAGCGGCGAACGGCTTCTTGGAATTCTCGAAAGGCCGCCGCGGTAGGCGCACCGTGCCCCATGCCGATGGCTGACAAGGACACGTCAGCAACTGCGGAGCCGCAGAGCATGGAGAATGCGGCTGCCGCCAGAAGTGCGGTCGCAGAATTTTTCCTCATTCCCCCTCCGCGTTTGTATCGAAAATTTTGCCACAGGGCTCGCTGTAGCACAATTATAGATTGCATTCAGGTCCGACAAAACAGCGTGAGCAGCAACACACATTTGGCTAGTCGCGATGATCGAACCCCTGCTCAAGCAAGGCCTCAGCTCTAAAGGGCGAAAGGTGTTGCTTCGTTCACCGGATTCTATTTTCCGCGCGATCGCACAAAAAAGCCCGCGATCGCCGCGGGCTTTTGCTTCACTTGTTTCAAGCGAGAACCCTAGCTCTCCGCAACCGGCGCTTCACCGCCAGCCTCGGGCTCCTCGCCCTCGCCGGCTTCGCCGATATGCTCCACCGAGACCACATGCTCGTCATCGGCCGTGTTGAACACGATGACGCCCTGGGTCGAGCGGCCGGCGACGCGGATGCCTTCCACCGGGCAGCGGATCAGCTGACCCTTGTCGGTGACCAGCATGATCTGGTCACTATCTTCCACCGGGAAGGAGGCGATCAGCTTGCCGTTGCGGTTGTTCACCGACATGGCGACGATGCCCTTACCGCCGCGGCCGGTGGTGCGGTATTCATAGCTCGAGGTGCGCTTGCCATAGCCGTTGATGGAGATGGTCAGCACCACCTGCTCTGCTGCGGACAGCTCCACATAGCGCTCCTGCGACAGCTGGATCGCGCCCGATGTCTCCTCGCCATCGGCCTCGACCGCCGGCTCCTCGGCCGCCACCGCCTCGCCCGCCACGGCACGACGCATCTTCAGATAGGCCGTACGCTCGTCGGATGTGGTTTCCACATGGCGCAGGATCGACAGCGAGATCAGCTTGTCGCCTTCGGCCAGCGCGATGCCGCGCACGCCCATGGAGCTGCGGCCCTGGAACACGCGCACATCGGTGACCGGGAAGCGGATGCACTGGCCGCCGCCGGCGGTCAGCAGCACGTCGTCATGCTCGGTGGCGATCTGCACGTCGACGATGGCCTCGCCCTCGTCCAGCTTCATGGCGATGATGCCGGAGCGGCGGACATCGACGAAGTCCGACAGCTTGTTGCGCCGGACATTGCCGCCGGTGGTGGCGAACATCACGTCCAGCGTATCCCAGGTGCTCTCGTCCTCGGGCAGCGGCATGATGGTGGTGATGCGCTCGCCCTGCTCCAGCGGCAGGATGTTGATCATCGCCTTGCCGCGGCCGTTCGGCGGCGCGATCGGCAGGCGCCAGACCTTTTCCTTGTAGACCTGGCCGCGCGACGAGAAGAACAGCACCGGCGTATGCGTGGAGGCCACGAACAGGCGGCTGACAAAATCCTCGTCACGCGTGGCCATGCCGGAGCGGCCCTTGCCGCCGCGGCGCTGCGCCCGATAGGTCGAGAGCGGCACGCGCTTCACATAGCCATGATGCGACACCGTCACCACCATGTCCTCGCGCTGGATCAGGTCCTCGTCCTCGACCTCGCCTTCCTGCTCCATGATCACGGTGCGGCGCGGCGTGGCGAATTCCGACTTCACGGCGCCGAGTTCGTCCTTGACGATGCCCTGCACGCGGGCGCGCGAGCGCAGGATGTCGAGATAGTCGGCGATCTCGATGGCGAGTTTGTCGAGCTCGTCGGAAATTTCCTCGCGGCCGAGAGCCGTGAGGCGGGCCAGACGCAGATCGAGAATGGCCTTGGCCTGTTCGAAGGACAGGCGTGCGGTGCCGTCTTCCTCGAGGCGGTGGCGCGGATCGTCGATCAGCGTGATCATTGCGGCGACATCCGCCGCCGGCCAGCGGCGCTCCATCAGGATGTCGCGCGCGGTGGTCGGATCCGGCGAGGTGCGGATCACACGAATGATCTCGTCAATGTTCGCGACGGCGATCGCGAGGCCGACCAAAATATGCGCGCGGTCGCGCGCCTTGTTGAGCAGGAATTTGGTACGACGCGTGACGACCTGCTCGCGGAAACCGACGAAGATCGTCAGCAGGTCCTTCAGATTGAACAGCTGCGGACGGCCGCCGTCCAGCGCCACCATGTTGGCGCCGAAATTGGTCTGCAGCGGCGTGAACTTGTAGAGCTGGTTGAGCACGATCTCGGGCACGACATCGCGCTTCAGCTCGATGACCACGCGATAGCCTTCGCGATCGGACTCGTCGCGCAGGTCGGAGATGCCTTCGATCTTCTTGTCGCGCACCAGTTCGGCGATGCGCTCGACCATGGTGGCCTTGTTCACCTGGTACGGGATTTCCGAGATGATGATCGCTTCGCGATCCTTTCGCGTCGGCTCGATCGCCACCTTGCCGCGCATCACGATGGAGCCGCGGCCGGTGTTATAGGCCGAGCGGATGCCGGCGCGGCCGAGAATGATGCCGCCGGTGGGGAAATCCGGGCCGGGAATGATCTTGTTGAGATCGTCGATGGAAAGCGATGGATCGTCGATCAGCGCCACGCAGGCGTCGATGGTCTCGCCGAGATTGTGCGGCGGGATGTTGGTCGCCATCCCGACGGCGATGCCGCCGCCGCCATTGACCAGCAGGTTGGGGAATTTCGCGGGAAGAACCTTCGGCTCTTTTTCCGACGAGTCGTAGTTGTCCTGATAGTCGACGGTGTCCTTGTCGATATCGTCGAGCAGCGTCTGCGCGATCTCGGTGAGGCGCGATTCCGTGTAACGCATCGCTGCCGGCTGATCGCCGTCCACCGAACCGAAATTGCCCTGACCATCGATCAGCGGCACGCGCATGGAAAAGTCCTGCGCCATGCGGACCATGGCGTCATAGACCGACTGGTCGCCATGCGGATGATATTTACCGATCACGTCACCGACGGTGCGCGCCGACTTGCGGAACGGCTTGTTCCACTCGAAGCCGTTCTCGTACATCGCGAACAGGATGCGCCGGTGCACCGGCTTGAGGCCGTCGCGTGCGTCGGGCAGCGCGCGGGCCACGATCACGCTCATGGCGTAATCGAGATACGAGCGCTTCATCTCGTCGAGGATGGATACGGGACGGATATCCGAGGGAACCGGCGGCTCCCCGGGCTTGTGGTCATCGTTGTCGGACAAGGTCGTTTCCGGTCAGATTCGGGTGCGACTCATATAGCGCATGATGCGTGCACAGGCCACCCCGACGCAGTTTGCGGCCGGCGATTTTCCACCTGATTTTTCAATCGGTTACAAGCCTTGCCGCAAGACTGCCGCAAGAACGCGGAATCGCGCAAAACCGCGCGAATGGCGCGTAATTCTTGCGGCAGACTTGCGGCCGTTGCGGCGACACGGCGGCAGGATCACTCTGGCGAGATCGCCGGCCGGATGTCCGGTGTGCTCAGGCTCCACATGGCATCGAACAGCGAGGCCTGAAAGGCAGCGAATTCGGCGCTGTCGATGATCATCCCGTAGCTCTCCCGGGCAGAGGAGATCAGGCAGACCTTGTTGCCATAGACAAAGCACGTCATCGCCAGCGTGTGGTCGGGCGGCGCGTAGCGTAGCTCGCGCCGAAACTCCTGACTGGACGGCCAGATCGGCACGATGTCGCGCTCCACCGAACGGATCACCCTGAGCCAGGTGCCCCGCCGCGCCCGCTCCTGCAGATAGCGCTCCATTTCCTCGAGGCCGGGCTCGGCCATGAGCTCCTTCATCGACAAGGTCGCACGCAACACCTTGTCCCCGCCGGACAGCGTATCCCACAGCGCCGTGCGGATGCCTTCGGGCCCGGGATGGAAGCGCACATTCGGCTGCCCGCTTTCATGATGATACATCGAGCGCAGCACCGGCATGACATCCGAGAGCATCTGTCGGCGCGCCTCGAGCCGCTCCAGCAGAATGCCGGGGTCCTGCGCGACCACGAAACGGCGCTTGCCGTGATCGACGAATTTGATCAGCCCCTCGGCCTCAAGCTTGGTCAGGGCATCATGCGCGGTCGTGCGCGGCAGGCCGGCCTCTGCGGCCACTTCCGTCACTGACGCGCCGCCGAGGCGAACCGCGGTCAGGAACAGCTTGTACAGCGTCCCCGTGATGCCGATCCGGGCCAGTTTTTCTTCGATGTCCACACGCAACTCCTGAACGACGGCGCAAGAGCCGACGCGTCACCGGCGATCCAATCTAATCGTCGGTTTTGCCCGATACAACCTCCGCTGATAACGCTCATTTTCGGGGCAACTGGCGATCATATCGGCACCTACACAGTGATTACGCCCGATATATCGCCAACACGCCGCCCGCCAATCGTTGACGGAAATTTCCGACATACCCTAGCCTTTCCGACAGTCGCATCACCAATGAGGTGATCGGCGCAGCGAAAGGAGCCACCCATGGACGCCAAGGCCGATGCAGGCCGCCTGCCCCTTGAGGCCATCAGGCCGAACCATGGTGGGCTTCAGAAAGCGCTGAAGTCGCGCTCAGTGCGCGCTTTCATCGGGCTCGCCGCCTTTTTTGCGTTCTGGCAGGCCGTGACAGGATTGGGCGTCGTCGATGGCTTCCTGCTCCCCTCGCCGGTCGGCGTCGCACAGGCGCTGTGGGAGCTCGCACTCGACGGCTCGCTCTGGGTTCACCTCGGTGCCAGCCTGCAGCGCGTCGCGATCGGCTTCCTGCTCGCCTGCATCGTCGGCCTGGTGCTCGGCCTGATCTGCGGCTGGTGGCGCACCGTGTCGGATTACGTGCGACCGGTCGTTGAGGCACTGCGCCCGATCCCGCCATTGGCCTGGATCCCGATCACCATTCTCTGGTTCGGCCTCGGCGACGCCGCCTCCTATTTCATCGTCTTCCTTGGCGCCGTCTTCCCGGCTTTCGTTGCGACCTACACCGCGGTGCGCGGGCTCGACCGCAACCAGATGAATGCAGCGCTCTGCCTCGGCGCAAAACCGTGGCAGCTGTTCACCGACGTCCTCATCCCCGCCTCGCTGCCGATCATTCTGCCGGGCCTGCGCATTGCGCTCGGCGTCGGCTGGATGTGCGTCGTCACCGCGGAGCTGATCGCCGCACAGACCGGCCTCGGCTACCTGATCCAGCAGTCCCGCATGCTGTTCCAGATCAACAATGTCGTGGCCGGCATGGTCACGATCGGCCTCGTCGGCTTCGCCATGTCAGCGATCCTCGAACGGGTCGAACGCCGCGTGAATGCCTGGGCCCCGTCAGAGCGCAGCTGAGGAGAACAGCCATGAACGCAAGCACCGCTCTCAAGGTCCCGACGTCATCGGACCACGCCACACCCTCAACATCCGACATCCAGATCGACATCAGCCAGGTTGGCAAGGTCTATCAGTCCCAAGGCACCGACGCGCCGGTCGTCGCACTCGATGGCGTATCGCTGCGCATCCGCCGCGGCGAATTCATCTCGCTGCTCGGACCGAGCGGCTGCGGAAAATCCACGCTGCTCAACATCGTTGCCGGTTTCCAGTCGGCGACATCGGGCCAGATCCTGCAGAACGGTCGCAAGATCACCAGGCCGGATCCATCACGCACCGTGGTGTTTCAGGACTACGCGCTGTTCGGCTGGATGACGGTGCAGCAGAATGTCGAATTCGGTCTCAAGGCGAAGGGCATGCCGAAAGCCCAGCGTGCCGAGATCGCGCGCGCGCTGATCGCAACGGTTCAGCTCTCCGGCTTCGAGGACAAATTCCCGCACCAGATGTCCGGCGGCATGAAACAGCGGGCGGCCATCGCCCGTGCGCTGGCGCCGGATCCCGACATTCTCCTGATGGACGAGCCATTCGGCGCACTGGACGCGCAGACCCGCGTGCTGCTGCAGGAAGAGATCGCGCGCATCTCGTCGGAAACTAGGAAGACGGTGATCTTCGTCACCCACGGCATCGATGAAGCCGTGTTCCTGGCCGACCGTGTCGTTGTCATGAGCCCGCGCCCTGGCCGCGTGCGCAACGAAGTCCTCGTGCCACTGCCCCGGCCGCGCACGGCGGAAATGCGATCCGATCCCTGGTTCGTCTCCACGGTCAAAGACCTCTGGGAGACATTGAAGCCTGAATGGCAAAAAGGAGAATAGACTGTGACATCCACGATCTCGCGTCGCCGCTTCGGTCAACTCGTCGCCGGCGCTGCTGCCTCCCTGCCTTTCGCAACACCTGCGATCGTGCATGCGCAGGAAGCCGACCTCGTCAAAATGTGCTGGTTCAACACGACCACCGTGTCGGCCCAGATCGCCCACGTGCTGATGCGCACCGACATCGCCGCCAAGAACGGCCTGAAGATGGAGATGATCCAGCTCGCTGCCTCGCCCGCGATCACCGAGGCGCTCGTCTCCGGCGCTGGCGACATCGGCACGCTGTCGGACTTCGCTGCGGTCACCACCATGGCCATCGGCGCGCCGGTGACCACCGTCGCATCGCAGGCGCTGTTCCGCTCGGCGGTGCTGACCACCAAGAAGTCAGGGATCACCGACATTGCGGGCCTGAAGGGCAAGCAGGTCTACGGCACCTTCGGCATCACCGCCTTCCAGAACGCGCAGGAAGCCGTGATCAAGGCGGGCCTCACGCCGGGCAAGGACATGACCTTCGTGAATGTCGGCCCCGCCGAGCTCGCGGACGCCGTCGGCGCCCAGCGCATCGATGCCTTCTTCACCTATGATCCGTTCGTTTCCTTCTTCGAGAATTCCGGCGCCGCACAAGTGATCTCGCAGAACGTGACGCCTGTGATTGCGCTGACGGCGAACAACAAGTTCTTCCAGCAGAGGCCGGAAGTCCTGAAACGCTTCCTGCGCGCCAATTCGGAAGCGCTGTTCTTTGCGAGCCAGAACAATGACCTCGTCAATGGCTGGTTCCGCTCGCTGGAGCCGGCGAAGAACATCCCGGTCGAGGTGCTGCAGAAGGCATCGAGCTACGATCCGGCCTGGAGCGCCAAATCCTTCACCGACATCAAGGCCACGCTGTCGCCCGCGCAGATCGCGAAGATGGAAGCGCTCGGCAAGTGGGGCGTCGAAGCCAAGCTGCTGCCGAAGCTGCCGGATGTCGCGAAATTCGTGGACACCAAGATCGCCAGCGCCGTCGACAAGGAAGCGGCTGAGAAGGGCTTTGATCCGAAGACCGTGAAGATTACCCGCGCCTGATCGCACGACATATCGATCCCTGAACGGGCCCACTCACGGCGCGCGTCGCTGTGAGTGGGCTCTGTCAAGAAACCGCATGTGAGGAAGTGCCGAAATGGCCAAGTTGAAAGTCGCTGCAGTTCAGGCCGCCACCGATCCGTTCGACGCCGCAGCCGCCACCGCGCGCACCGTCGCCCTCATCGCCGATGCCGCTGCCACCGGCGCGAAGGTCGCCGTATTTCCAGAGGCCTTCATCGGTGGCTATCCGAAAGGCCTCGATTTCGGCTGCTGTATCGGACGGCGCACGCCGGAGGGCCGTGCCGATTTTGTGCGCTATGTGAAGGGCGCCATCAGCATTCCCGGCCCGGAAGTGGATAACCTCGTCGCCGCCTGTGCAAAGCATGACATCACCGCAGTCGTCGGCGTGATCGAGCGCGACGGCGGCACGCTGTATTGCACGGCGCTGTATCTGTCGCCGGCTGGCCTGCTCGGCACCCATCGGAAGGTGATGCCGACCGGGTCGGAGCGCCTGGTCTGGGGCTTTGGTGACGGCTCGTCGCTGACGGTGGTGGACACGCCCTATGGTCGCCTCGGCGGCGCAATCTGCTGGGAGCATTACATGCCCCTGATGCGCGCCGCCTATTACGCCAAGGGCGTCCAGCTTTGGGCCGCGCCCACAGCGGATGATCGCGAGACCTGGATTCCAACCATGCGCCACGTCGCCATGGAAGGCCGCTGCTTCGTCATCAGCGCCTGCCAGGTGATGCGCCGATCGGATTTTCCGGCGGACTATGCCACCCGCATCGAGGCCGGCCCCGATGAATGGATGATGCATGGCCGCTCGGTGATCGTGGGGCCGCTCGGCGAGGTTCTGGCCGGCCCACTGCTCGACGAGGAAGGCATCCTCACCGCGGATATCGACACCGATGATATTCTCGGCGCCACGCTCGATTTCGATCCGGTCGGTCACTATGCGCGGCCGGACCTGTTCAGCCTGCATGTCGAAGAACGCGTGCAGGCACCGGTGGCCGTGGTGAGCGATAGCAAGAAGGTCTGACGGTTCGCGCAATCAGCCACCGAAAACAACGCTGTGCATGATGCGTCCGGGCACGAGCGTGAACACGCCGGCGATCACCAATGCGCCGATGAAGATGCAGATCATGGTGATCGCATGCGCCCGCCGCCTATGGCGGCGCGCATGCACGACGCCGACGACGAGCATGATCGGGGCGAAGACAGAAAGCAGATGGATCGGACTCCACTCGCGCCACAATCTGTAGCTCTCGCCGTGGATCCAGAACGAGCTGACCGCGGTGACGGCCAGAAGCGCCACCCAGACCCAGCCGAACACGCGATGTGACAGCGTCCCCTTGGGAGCGGCAAGCTGAACGACGCCGAGTGCGAATCCGGCCATCGCCGCGAAGGCGTGCAGAAGAATGGGTGCGGCGGCATCGAGCAGTGGCTGGAGCGACATGTAAGCACCGACGGACGACCATTCGCCCTGCCCATCATCACACGCCTCTTCTCTGTGTAAAGATCCGCTATCCCACGCGCCCGGAACGCCACTAGCACGGAATCGACGCAGGACTTAACTCCGCAAATCCCCTGAGGACTGCGGCGCAGTCAATCATCCGATGTTTAACATCGGATGATTGCATCAGTTCTAAATCAGTGATACGCGTCTGACAAATCGCAACAAGCGATCGATGGAGGATGCCCTGAACAAGGCACGCGCAAGATCAGATGATCGGCGAACAAAGCCCGGACGCATACAGTCCGTACTTGCGACATTGGGTCGCGAGATCGCGCAGGACGTCATTCCGGTTGGCGGGACGCTTCCGCCGGAGCCCGATCTCGAAGCGCGGTTCGGCGTTGGCCGCGGCGTCATTCGCGAAGCCATTAAAACCCTTGCGGCCAAGGGCCTTGTCAGCGTTCGTCCCCGCTTCGGCACCCATGTGCGCCCTCGCCGCGACTGGAGTTTGCTCGACAGCGACGTCCTGAGCTGGGTGGCTGGCAATGAAGAAGCCGATCGCGACTTGCTGCTCGCCATCCAGGAAGTCCGCTCGATCATCGAGCCCGCAGCCGCCGCCCTTGCTGCCGAGCGCGCCACCAAGCAGGACCTGAAGCGCATCAATGCAGCGCTTGCAGCGATGGAGATATCGCACGATCAGGCCAGCGCCACCGAGGCCGACAAGGCCTTCCACCTCGCGATCCTCGACGCCACGCATAACCCTGTCCTGCAAGGCTTTCGCGGCGCCATTGATACCATTCTCAGCACCGTATTCTTCGTCGCCGTCGGCAGCCCCGGCTGGTTCGACGACAATCTGCCGAACCACGCCGCCGCCGCGCGTGCGATCGAATCCGGCAACGCAAAGGCCGCACACACCGCCATGGAGCGCGTGCTCGGCTACACCAAGGTCAAACTGTCGAAGCGCAAAACTTCGGCGAACGACAAGACGTCGACGAATGAACGGGCCGCAAGCGCCCGGAAGAAGAGGAAATGACATGTATCGCGACATGAATGGCTCGACCCACGTCCTTGCCTCACCCGAGATCGCGGTGGTCGCGATCCCCAACGACGAGCGTGTCTGGGTCCCGCAGGCGCCGGATGTCTGGTTCAGGCCGCTGATGCTGAACACACGACAGGGCCAGTGGTGCAATCTGTTGCGCGTTCGCAAATCCGGCGTGCTGTCCCGCCATCTGCACCCCAATCCCGTTCACGGCTTTGTCCTGAAGGGCAAATGGTTCTACCGCGAGCATGACTGGGTCGCGACGACCGGGTCTTACGTGTTCGAGCCACCTGGCGAGATCCACACACTCACAGTGCCGGACGATGTCCCGGAGATGATCACGTTCTTCAACATCCAGGGATCGATGGTCTATCTGGACGAGCAGAACAAGCATGTGGGCTATGAGGACGTCTTCACCAAGATCGACATGTGCCGCGCCCATTATGAGTCGGTCGGTCTCGGTGCCGACTATGTCGATCAGTTCGTACGCTGATGCTGGACACAGGCATCACATCCGGGACTGCCCCCACCGGTGAGTGGGCGTCGATCTGGTACAGGGACAAGCACGTCCTTGTCACAGGTGGAACGTCCGGCATTGGCGCAGGTCTCGCGCGCGGTTTCATCGAAGCGGGCGCGCGGGTCACCGTGGCAGGCGTCAGTCAGGCCGAGATCGATGCGGCGAATGCCGATCCGGTGCTGAAGGCGGCGAAGGCCCGGGTCCTCGACGTCCGCGATGCGGCCTCGGTCAGATCTCTGGTCGATGAACAGGACGCTCTGGATGTCGTCGTCAACTGCGCCGGTGTCATCCGCCGCAGCGAGGAGCTCGCGCCCGAGGTCTTTCAAGATGTGCTCGACATCAACCTGAACGGAACGATGCGCGTCTGCGCTGCGGCGCGGCCCCTGCTCGCCCAGTCCGGCGGTGCCATCGTCAATCTGGCGTCGATGCTGTCCTTCTTCGGCGGCGGCCTTGTCCCCGCTTATGCGGCCAGCAAAGGTGGTATCGCCCAGCTCACCAAGTCGCTCGCCATCGCCTATGCGAGCGATGGCATCCGCGTCAACGCCATTGCCCCTGGCTGGATCGCCACGCCGCTCACGACGGCGTTGCAAGGCGACGCCCGCCGCAGCGGCGCTATCCTGGACCGGACCCCACTCAAGCGCTGGGGCACACCGGCCGACCTGCTCGGCGGTGTGCTGTATCTTTGCTCGCCGGTCGCGTCTTTCGTGACCGGAACGGTGCTGGTGATCGACGGAGGTTACGCCATCTGCTGATCCAGTCACGGGATCGCGCCACATGAAATAACACATGCCGAAAATGGCTCGAAGAATGCCATCGGCGAAGTTGAGGGAGTTTTTGTGCAAGTCGCTTCTTTACAGAAACGACAATCGCCGAAGTCGATGAAGAGAATGAGCTCTCTGACATCGACCGCGATGTTCGTCGCGCCGCTGCTGGCGCTGCTCGTGATATGGGCGATCATCGTCCCGGTCTTCGAGATCAATCCGCGGATATTCCCGTCGGTCGGGATGGTTGGGTCCGCCGCGATGGATTCCATCCGCGATGGCACCTTGATCTGGCATATCGGCGCCAGCCTGATGCGGGTCGGCCTCGGCACGATCATTGGCGTCGTTCTGGCCGTTCCGCTCGGCATCGCCATGGGCGTCAGCCCAGGTGTCTCCGCGTTCCTGACGCCGCTCTTCCGGTTCTTCTCGGTTCTTGCCGGCATCGCCTGGATTCCCATTGCCACTCTGTGGTTCGGCTATGGCTTCGGCGCCATCATCTTCGTGATCGTCAATGCCGTGTTCTTCGTGGTCGCCTATAATACGCTGCTCGGCGTCTCCACCATCCCCCGCTCGCTGCGCAACGCCGCAGCCTCGCTGGGCGCGGGGCGATGGGCAATCCTGACACAGGTGCTGTTGCCCGGCGCATTGCCGAACATCGTCACCGGCATTCGGACGGGGCTTGGATTTGCCTGGCGTGGCCTGATCGCAGCCGAGATGATCGCGACCAATGTCGGCCTCGGTTACATGCTGTTTGTCGCGCGTGACTTCTATCGCACCGAGGTCATCGTCCTCGGCATGATCATCATCGGCAGCATCTGGCTGCTCATTGACCGGATGCTGCTCGTTCCGCTCGAGCGGGCCACCATCGAACGCTGGGGTCTGGTGAGGCGCGCATGAACATGATCCTTCAGGGCTGGGGCGCATATGTTCGCCTCACACAGAAATTGCCTGGCATCGCCGCGCTGATCCCGTTCATTCCGGTGGTCGCGATCTGGACGGCCGTTGCGGCCTCCGGCCTGTTTCCACGCGCGTTCTTTCCGGGACCGGTTGACGTCGTCAACTCTTTCATGACGCTCGTCTATAAGGGCATCCTGCCCGCCTATCTGCAGGATAGCCTGATCCGCTTGCTCAATGGTGCCGCCCTCGGCATCGCGATCGGTGTGCCGATGGGGATCCTGATCGGCACCAGCAAGACGGCGCACCGCATCTCCTGGCCCGTCCTGCTGTTCTTCCAGGCCATTGGCGACATCGCCTGGCTGCCCATCCTTCTGATCTGGTTCGGCTTCGGCCTGACCACGATGACCTTCGTGATCGTCTACACGGTCGTCTTCCCGGTCATCCTGAACACCGTGCTCGGCGTAGAATCCGTGCCGCGCGATCTCGCACGCGCCGCACGCAGCCTCGGCGCCTCGCGGGCACGCGTGCTGTGGGAGGTCACGATCCCCGGCGCATTGCCCAACATCATCACCGGCCTGCGCAACGGGCTCGGCTATGGCTGGCGCGCATTGATCGCGGTGGAAATGATCGTCGGCACCAGCGGCATCGGCTTCATGATGTTCGACGCCCGCCGCGCCGGCTCCGTCGTCGAAATCCTGGTCGGAATGATCATTCTCGGCCTGCTTTGGTACATCGTTGATGCATGGATCCTCGCACCGATCGAGCGTGCGACCGGACAGCGCTGGGGACTCGTCTCGTCATGAAAACTCTCGAACTCCGCAATCTCGCCAAAACCTATTTCGATCCCTATGCCGGCTCGCACGTCAATGCGGTGCACGACGTCTCGCTCGAGATCGAGCAAGGCGAATTCGTATCGGTGGTCGGCCCTTCCGGTTGCGGCAAGACCACAATCCTCAACATGATCGCCGGCTTCATTCCGCATTCCGGTGGTGACATCCTGCTCAATGGCAAGCCTATCAATGGCCCGGGGCCGGAACGCGGCGTGGTGTTTCAATCCTTCGCGCTGTTTCCGTGGAAGACGGTGCTCGACAATGTCGGCTTCGGGCCGAAGATGCGCGGTGTCTCCAAATCCGAGCGCGACAGGATCGCGCATGAGTATCTCGCCCTCGCCGGCCTGTCGCATGCAGCCAATCGGTATCCGAATGAATTGTCGGGCGGCATGCAGCAGCGCGTCGGTGTGGTGCGTGCTCTCGCCAACAATCCTGAAGTACTGCTGATGGACGAGCCGTTCGCGAGCGTCGATGCGCAGACGCGCATGACCCTGCAGGAAGAGCTCACCCGTATCTGGCAGGAACGCCGGCCCACGGTGATGTTCATCACCCATGACGTGCCGGAGGCCGTCTTTCTCGCCAATCGCGTCGTCGTCTTGTCGAAAGGACGCGTGCTCGATCAGATCGAGGTGCCATTGGCGCGCCCCCGTGTGTGGGACGACCTCATTGAAGACGAGACCTTCAAGAAGCTCTCCAACCAAGTGCTGCAGATGGTTCGATCCGCATGAGCATGACCTCGGACGCGCTCAAGTCTTCGCGAGGCCGCTTCGTCATCGGCGTCGCGGCCGCCATCCTTCTGTTCCAGCTATGGCTCACGCTGGCCGCCCCCGGCAAAATTTCACCGGAGCTCGCCGGATCATCACCGCGGGTGAATGTGCAGATCGAACTGCCCTTCACACCCGAGCGGTTTCACGTTCTCGCGTTCCAGAAATATGGAAGGGTCTCCGGTGCGGACGACCATTCGATAGAACTACGTGGTGTTCAACGAACGGATCTCGGCGCAGTCGCCCGTCCCTATTGGGTGAAGGCAGTCGGACCAATCAAGGAGGGAGGATAAATTGAGAAAACTACTACTCTTAGGCGCCATGCTGCTGACGACCTGCGTGTCAGCCCATGCGCAGACGCTGACGAAACTCAAGGTCGGCATGGTCAGCAGTATCGACCAGATCGGCATGGCCATCGCGCTCGAACGCGGCTTCTTCGAGAAATACGGTCTCGACGTCACCATCGCATCGCCCTTCGCCACCGGCGTCGATGCGCTGAACGCAGTCCAGGCCGGTGAATGCGACATCGTGCAGGTCGGCGTGCCCATGATCGGCGCTGTCCTGCGCGGTATGGATCTCGTCGCGCTCGGCAACTATAGCGGAAGTGCATCGAAGGCCGGTGCCGACACGACACAGGCCGTTATCGCGCGCGAAGGATCCGGAATCGTCAAGGGAGACCTCGCATCTCTCAAGGGCAAGCGCATCGCTGCATCCTTCGGGACGATCAATCACCTCTACATTCTCGGCATTCTGGAGAAGGCAGGGCTCAAGCCGACCGACGTCACGCTGGTGAATACGCCACCGCCGGACATGACGGTGGCGCTACTCGCCAAGGGCATCGATGCGTTCTCGAACTGGGATCCCTGGCCGATCGTTGCGCTGAAGGACGTTCCTGGCGCTTTTGAAGTGATCCGCGGCGGCGACGTCATTTCCTATCTCGGCTTCAACGTAGCCTTGCGGCCATGGGTCGAGAAGAATGCCGAAACCGTCGAGAAATTCCTCACGGCCGTTTCCGAAGCGGACCAGTGGATGCGCAAGAATCCGAAGAATGCCGCCCTGGTCGCAACGCGCTGGGTGCCGGGACTGAGGCCGGAAGTTGCGCAGGCTGCGATGGAATTCAACATCCAGCAGGTCGACCGTCGCCTCTCGGCGAATACCTATCACGGCCTTTGGTCAGCGCAGGATCGCTTGAGCCGGCTTGGAATCCTCAAGGCAACCTTCGACGTGAACAAGCACATCGAGCCGCGCTTCATCCTGAAGGTCATGAAGGAGAAGCCGGAGCTGTTCGCGGACCTTCCACCTGTTCCGGAGGCCTCGATGATCACGCCCGGATACACGTTCAAACCATAAATAAAAGAGAGGGCGTAGTGATACGCCCTCTCTTACTATTCGAATTCTGCTTCCAATGGTTGCCGGATCGACAGCCGCTCAGAACGGGATATCGTCATCCATGTCGCTGCGACCGCCGGCCGGTGCTGCAGCCACGCGGCGCTGCGGCGGGCTGGACTGACCACCGCTAAAGCTATCGCCCATGTCGTCGCCGCCATAGCCGCCACCGCCACCCGAGCCGCCGCTGCGGCCGTCGAGCATGGTCAGCGTGGAGTTGAAACCCTGCAGCACGATTTCGGTCGAGTACTTCTCGACGCCCTGCTGGTCGGTCCATTTACGAGTCTGCAGCGCGCCTTCGATGTAAACCTTGGCGCCCTTCTTCAGATACTGCTCCGCCACCTTGGCGAGACCTTCGCTGAAGATCACCACGCGATGCCACTCGGTCTTTTCCTTGCGCTCGCCGGTGCCCTTGTCGCGCCAGGTGTCCGACGTCGCCACCGTCAGATTGACCACCGGATTGCCGTTCTGCAGCCGGCGCACTTCGGGATCCTTGCCGAGATTGCCGACCAAAATCACCTTGTTGACGCTACCCGCCATGCCACTCTCCTAACTCTCGATTCTGAATTGCTGATCGGATGCCACCATCAAAGCCCGGCGAAAGATGCCGGGCCGCGCGCAACCGCTGCTGAAATCGACCCTATACGGTCCGCGCCGGCCGGACGTCCCCACCGCGCGGGTTATCCACCATGACGTCACCCTATCTCGTTCTCTTTACGTTCTCAAGACGTGAGATCGACCGCATATCCGGCCCAATGATGGCAGGACACGCGCCCAGGTTATTGTGGCTTATAGCGCAATCGCCTCGTACAGCCCAGTAGCCGACTGTTTCCGCTTACCTTTTATTCATCTAGAACACTTCGAACAACGTCTGCGAGTGTGGCTTTGGAGTGACTGCTATCCGTGTGGACTCGTGTATAGTTCCACCATGGATTGCGTTCGGCCTTCGCGCCGGGGGAATGGTTTCACCGCGAAACCGCACTGAGGAGATTGCAGATGAAGAAGATTTTGCTGGCCACGGCTGCCCTCACCATTCTCGGCACCGCTTCGGCTTCCGCGGCCGATCTGGCCGCCCGTCCCTACACCAAGGCTCCGCCGGTACCGGTGGCCGTCGGCTACAACTGGTCCGGCTTCTACGCCGGCGTCATGGGTGGCTATGGCTGGTCGGATCGCGTGAGTGTCGACGGCTTCACGGCCACGACGAGCGATATCAATGGCGGCTTCGGCGGCGGCACCATCGGTTACAACTGGGCGATCCCGGGCGGTAACTGGCTCTGGGGCATTGAAGTCGATGCCGCCGCATCGGACATGAAGTTCAGCGACACCGGTCTTTTCTTTGGCCTCCCTGCAACAGCCGAAGAAAAGATCCGCTCGTTCGGCAGCGTCACGGGCCGTCTCGGCGTCACGGCAGGCGCGGCACTGTTCTACGCCAAGGGCGGCTACGCCTGGGCCGACAACCGCATTTCGCTCACCGTTCCGGGTGTCGGCAGTGCTTCGCAAAGCCAGGTTCACTCTGGATGGACGGTCGGCGCCGGCGTCGAATACATGTTCGCGCCGAACTGGTCGCTCAAGGGCGAGTACATGTATGCCGACTACGGCAGCGCGCGCTATGGCGATGCGATCGTCGGCTTTACCGACCTCGGTGTCACCACCCACACCGTCAAGGGCGGCATCAATTACCACTTCAACTGGGGCGGCCCGGTCGTCGCCAAATACTGAGTTTCCGGAAGACCAACCTGCACTGGCCGGCAGCGATGCCGGCCTTTTTCTTTGCCTAGTGACCGCCAGCCCACCGGCCTGTCGCACGCAACCTCGCCGCCAACAAATCGTTTGAAGATCGCTGCAGGGCACTGGAAATCCGCCACCGTTCTTCCTATGTTCCAGCGACACTCAATTCGGCGTTGATCCCGTACCCACGGGAACGCGCCCGCATGTGGCGCGCAGGGCGCGCCGGGGATTTGCATGGCGATGGATGAAGTCATCAAGGCGAAGCGGCAGCAGGCCGCGGCGAACGCACGTAACATCACCATCCGCGGCGCCCGTGAACACAATCTCAAAAATGTCGACCTGACCATTCCGCGCGACAAGCTGGTGGTGTTCACCGGCCTGTCCGGCTCCGGCAAGTCGTCCCTCGCCTTCGATACGATCTATGCCGAAGGCCAGCGCCGATACGTGGAATCCCTGTCCGCCTATGCGCGCCAGTTCCTCGAAATGATGCAGAAGCCGGATGTCGACCAGATCGACGGCCTCTCGCCGGCGATCTCCATCGAGCAGAAGACGACGTCGAAGAATCCGCGCTCGACCGTCGGCACCGTTACCGAAATCTACGACTATATGCGCCTGCTCTGGGCGCGCGTCGGCATTCCCTATTCGCCGGCCACCGGCCTGCCGATCGAAAGCCAGACCGTCTCCATGATGGTGGACCGCGTGCTGGCCATGCCGGAAGGCACGCGGCTCTATCTGCTGGCGCCGGTGGTGCGCGGCCGCAAGGGTGAGTACCGCAAGGAATTCGCGGAATATCTCAAGAAGGGCTTTCAGCGCATCAAGGTCGATGGCGCGTTCCACGAGCTTGCCGAAGCGCCGACGCTGGACAAGAAGTTTCCGCACGACATCGACGTGGTCGTCGATCGCATCGTGGTGCGGCCGGATATCGGCCAGCGCCTCGCCGAAAGTTTTGAGACTGCGCTGAAGCTCGCCGATGGTCTCGCGGTCATCGAATATGCCGATGCGCCTGCAGCGCCAGCCGAAGAAACTGCCAAGGACAGCAAGAAGAAGGTCGCGAAAATCCACGACAAGACCGGCGCCGAACGCATCCTGTTCTCGGAAAAATTCGCCTGTCCCGTTTCCGGCTTCACCATTCCGGAAGTCGAACCGCGCCTGTTCTCGTTCAACAATCCCTATGGCGCCTGTCCGAAATGCGGCGGCCTCGGCGTCGAGCAGACCATCGATGCCGACCTCGTCATTCCCGACAAGGAGCTGACGCTGCGCAAGGGCGCCATCGCGCCCTGGGCGAAGTCGTCCTCACCTTACTACGTGCAGACGCTCACCGCGCTCGGCAAGTTCTACAAGTTCACGCTTGATACCAAGTGGAAGGATCTGCCGAAGAAGACGCAGAACGCCTTGCTGCATGGCTCCGGCGACGACGAGATCAAGTTCTCCTATGAGGACGGCGTCCGCTCCTACGATACAAAGAAGCCGTTCGAGGGCGTCGTCACCAATATCGACCGCCGTTTTCGCGAGACTGAAAGCGAATGGGCGCGCGAAGAACTCGGCAAGTATTTTTCTGACGTGCCGTGTGATGCCTGCGATGGCTATCGCCTGAAGCCGGAAGCGCTGAGCGTGAAGATCGGCGGCATGCATATCGGCAGCATCTCGGAAATGTCGGTGCGCAAGGCCGGCGACTGGTTCGAGACCGTGCCAAAGCTGCTCAACAAGCAGCAGAACGAGATCGCCGTCCGCATCCTCAAGGAGATCCGCGAGCGTCTCTCCTTCCTGCTCGATGTCGGCCTCAACTATCTCACCCTCGCCCGCTCCTCCGGCACGCTGTCCGGCGGCGAGAGCCAGCGCATCCGCCTCGCCTCGCAGATCGGCTCGGGCCTCACCGGCGTGCTCTATGTGCTCGACGAACCCTCCATCGGCCTGCATCAGCGCGACAATGCGCGGCTGCTGGACACGCTGCGGCGGCTGCGCGATCTCGGCAATACCGTGATCGTGGTCGAGCATGACGAGGATGCAGTGATCGCTGCCGACTATGTCGTGGACGTCGGCCCCGGTGCCGGCACCCATGGCGGCAATATCGTCGCCCAGGGCACGCCGCAGGAGGTGATGAAGAATCCGAAATCGCTGACCGGAAAATATCTCACCGGCGAGATGTCGGTGCCGGTGCCGGAGCGGCGGCCGCCGAACCATCGCCGCACCATCAAGGTCATCAATGCACGCGGCAACAATCTGAAGAACGTGTCGGCTGAACTGCCGCTCGGCCTGTTCACCGCCATCACCGGCGTCTCCGGCGGCGGCAAGTCGACGCTCCTGATCGACACGCTCTACAAGGCCATCGCGCGAAAGCTCAACGGCGCCAGCGAAGGTGCCGCGCCGCATGACCGCATCGAAGGTCTCGAACATATCGACAAGATCATCGAGATCGACCAGTCGCCCATCGGCCGCACACCGCGCTCCAATCCCGCGACCTATACCGGCGCCTTCACGCCGATCCGCGAATGGTTCGCCGGCTTGCCGGAATCCAAGGCGCGTGGCTATGAAGCCGGTCGCTTCTCCTTCAACGTCAAGGGCGGCCGCTGCGAGGCCTGCCAGGGCGACGGCGTCATCAAGATCGAGATGCACTTTTTGCCCGACGTCTATGTCACCTGCGACACCTGCAAGGGCAAACGCTACAATCGCGAGACGCTGGAAGTCCTGTTCAAGGGCAAGTCGATCGCCGACGTGCTCGACATGACCGTCGAGGAAGCCGCCGACTTCTTCAAGGCAGTGCCGCGCGTGCGCGACACGTTCAAGACCCTGCACCGCGTCGGCCTCGACTACATCCATGTCGGCCAGCAGGCGACGACGCTCTCAGGCGGCGAAGCGCAGCGCGTGAAGCTCGCCAAGGAATTGAGCAAGCGCGCCACCGGCCGAACGCTCTATATCCTGGACGAGCCGACCACCGGCCTTCATTTCCACGACGTCGCAAAACTGCTTGAAGTGCTGCATGAGCTGGTGGAGCAAGGCAACACGGTGGTGGTGATCGAGCACAATCTCGAAGTCATCAAGACCGCCGACTGGGTGATCGATCTCGGCCCCGAAGGCGGCGACGGCGGCGGCGAAATCGTCGCCTGGGGTCCGCCGGAAGACATCGTCAAGGCACCGCGGAGCTATACCGGGCAATTCCTGAAGCCCGTGCTGGCGAAGGCGGGTAAGTCGAAGAAGCGGAAGGCGACAAGCGAGGCGGCGGAGTGATCACACCATTCGAATCCCGAAGCGACGGGCGCCTTCTAGTTTACTAGCTCGATACGTACGCAGAACCTCACCTCGGTCTCGTCGCACTATCCACAAACCCGCTCGGGGTGCTTGCGCGCATAGGAAGTCCAGAATCCGAACAGTCCGTTGTCGATCTCCTGCAGACCCCGCATTCGCTCAGTCAGCGGCCGCATCAGTCGGTCGAGCTCGGAATCTCCGTACCACTCGACGAAGTCCTCGAAGTCTCGCGTCCAACGCGTGCCAATTTCATTCCAGAATGGCTGCACCTGCCGATAGGCCTCGGCGAAGATCGCGGCATGGTCGTGCGCGCCGAGTTCGCCAAGCGCCCATAAAGTTGCGTCGCAATAGCCGCGGTGGTGCCAGTTGGCGAAGTGCCAGCCTAGGTCATCCAGCGTCAGGCTGACGTCGAGTTGATAAACCGCTGCCATCGCGCGGAGGCCAATGGGGATTTGCGAAATCCGCGTCAGAAACACGTCGAGATCGTCGCCTTCACCCGCACCGAGACGCTCAGTCAGTTCGGCTGCCAGCAGCTTGAACAGCGCGTTGTTGTCGGGGCACGCCTCGATCTGTTCCGCACGTAGAAGCACTTTGTGTCTCCCCGCTGCTGACAAGCCAGCGTAACTGAGATCGGGCGCAGCGCAATCGGGTTTGCTCAGCAGAGTAGCCAGCGCGCCTGCATCCATTGGCCGCGACTTGATGCTGTCACCTCGACCGGTCATTCTGCTCTTAGCGGGCGGCCTCGATTCCACCGCGTTTTCATGACCAGTTGCTCGACAACTTCCCTCGCCGCTTCTTCCAGTGACATGCCGTACAAACTTGCCATTTTTGACATGGACGGAACGCTGTCTGACAGTTTTCCGTGGTTTCTCAGCGTCATCAATGCGGTGGCTGACAAACACAAGTTTCAGCGCGTCACCAGGGATCGCGTCGAGGAGATGCGCAGCGTCGGCGCCAATGAGCTGATCCGCATGCTCGGCGTCGCGCGGTGGCGCATTCCGCTGATTGCGCGCGACATGCGGAAGATGAAGGCGCAGCAGATCGACCGCATCGCGCTCTTTCCCGGCGTCGATCGTATGTTCGTGGAGCTGAAGGCGCGCGGGGTGACCATTGCCGTGGTCAGTTCCGACAATGAAGCCAATGTGCGCACGGTGCTCGGACCGCTCGAGGACAAGGTGTCCTACTTCGCCTGCGCCGCCGGGCTGTTCGGCAAGACTGCCAAATTCCAGCGGATCCTCGATCTCACCGGAATCTCGGTGGATGACACGTTGTCCATCGGCGACGAGATTCGCGACATCGATGCCGCGCGCGAGGCCGGAGTCGACTTCGGCGCAGTGTCATGGGGTTATACCAGCGCTACCGCCCTCAGCGCCCGCGCACCGAATTTCATGTTCTCACGCATGGACGACATCACCGTCGCCCTGACATCGCCGCGGCAGCCGTAGCCGGCGGCGCCATCACCGTCGCACGACCAGCCTGTCGGGTTCGAGGCTTTCGATGGTCAGGTCTTGAGCAACGCCTGGGCGGTCGCCGTCCAGATGCAGATGGTCGCCCTCGACCGACCACTTTCCGGACGTCGGCGACGGGCGATCATCCGCCCCTGGAACTTGCCCCTCGAAGTGGCCGCTGGGGTCGAGCGAGAGTAGCTTGCGGCCACGCGAGGGAGGGAATGCAAAAGTATCCGGACGAAACACGAGCACTCCGGGCACATCCTCCTCATGAGAATGGACCCAGTTGTTTGCAAGCGTATCGGACGAGAGTTTGTCAGCCATCAGGCAATCAACCCCGCAGATGCCGTGACAAGGCCATTCCGAGGCCCATCCAAAGTCGCCTGCATCCGCGCGACCTGGCCAGGCGTAAACATGAACATCGCGGCATCATCGACATAGTCCATGTAGTTCATAAACATATCACCATTCGGAGCGTTCGAGCAGGAAATGTGCGGGAAAATCGGCGCACCGAAATTCGGCAATTGCTGCGTAGGCGTATCGGACACGAAATCGGAGCCCGAGCAGTCTTCGGTATCGCCCCATATGTGGCGCAGATTGAGGTAGTGCCCAACCTCGTGGGTGGTGGTGCGTCCGAGATTGAACGGGGCGGCCGCCGTGCCGGTTGTCCCAAATGCCGTATGAAGGATCACGACACCGTCCGTTGCGGAAGGGCCACCAGGGAATTGTGCGTAGCCGAGTAGACCGCCGGACAATGCACAGACCCAGATATTGAGATAGCTGTCGGCAGGCCAAGGATCGGCGCCCCCCTGTGCGGCCGATTTCACCTTGTCATTCGTCGAGAAGCCCGCAATGGCCGTCTGTGTGTAGGTCACACCATTGGTCGGATTGCCCTGCGGATCTACCGTAGCAAGCGCGAACTGAATGCGCGGGTCTGCTGCAAGTCCCTTCCAGATTTGCGGTATATTGGCTTGGTCGGGATTCTTCGCACTGTAATCCTTATTGAGAACATCGATCTGCGAGTCGATTTGCGCTTTTGAGATTTTCTGGACCGCCGTGTGATGGACAACG